>JBEIJG010000223.1:0-5628 GCA_040380385.1 Phycisphaeraceae bacterium
TCACGAGACCTCGCTCGAACGAGCGGACGTCGGCCTCTGCCGGCAGCCGCAGAGGGAGTCGCCCCAGACGTGCATGGCGGTGCGCACAACGGGAAGCACAACGGGAAGCACGACGGGAAGCACGACGGGAAGCACGACGGGAAGCACGACGCCGACCACCACAAGATGCACCACTGCCCGTCGTCGCGAATGTTCAGAACAAGTTGTCCACCGCAAAGATGCTCAGTTCTGTCAGTTGGGACTGATCGGTACCGTAAACGTGGAAAAGGGAGCGCAGCCGCGAAACCAACGGGCGATCTGTTGTGGACGCAAAAGCCAGTGAAGAGGAAGGCCGTGTGAAGGGAGCGCCGAAGCAAGTCGGAGCGAATGCACAAACGCTCACAAGTCCTTGTGCATCCGGCACCTCAAGCTCTGCGTCGCGCGACCTGCGAGCGCCTGAGTTCTGCAAGTCCTCAACCTGGTCTTCAGCCAAGACGGCTCGGTTTGAAATTTCATCTTTTTGCACTTCCAAACGTATTCCCAAAAAACTTCGAAAAGAACGATCAGTTGTGGTGGTTCTCCCTTGCTACCCCAATAGGTTGGGGTAGGATCCGGTCGCGCCGGGATGGTGAAGTTC
Organism: Phycisphaeraceae bacterium; assembly: GCA_040380385.1. Taxonomy (GTDB): domain Bacteria; phylum Planctomycetota; class Phycisphaerae; order Phycisphaerales; family SM1A02; genus QWPT01. The sequence continues at coordinate 617 of JBEIJG010000223.1, forward strand.
TCGGGCGTTCCAAACAATCTGTTCTCAAGTTGATCGGTGGATCGCGATGCAAGCGATTCGCACGACCGACGGGTGAAGGCGAGTTTCGGTGTCAAACCTCTCGCCCTCCTGTCGAACCGACTGTCCGCAAACAGTCGTCGCTGCGAGTCCTGCAACGGATCGCTTTCTGGACGCTCGCGGCGACCCCGCTGCAACCCCGCTGCAACCGGGTTTGCAGGAGCCGTCGAGGTGGCGTGCGCGGAACACCGAGGCTCTTCTGGGCAGTTACGCGGAAGTTGGTTGGAGATCTTCAAACAAGTGTGGCTGACTGGATGACAGCCACTTCACGTCGAACACTCTGATCTGCCGCATGGTGGCGCGCGGATCGGGGACCGTGCAGGTCGGTGGGACTTGCGTCCGGTGCGTTCTATGCCTGTCTTGAGCGATACGCAGATCCGTGAACTGGTTCACATCGAGCCGTTCGCGTCCAACGAGAAGCGACCGGGCGCTGTCAGTTTTGGCGTCTCGAGCTACGGCTATGACGTTCGCGTCGGCACTCGCTTCAAGATCTTCACGAACGCGACCTCCGGAGGTACCGCGGTCGTCGACCCGAAGAATTTCACCAACGACCTCTTCCTGACCATCGACACCGCTGAGACCGGTCGCGACCACATCATCATTCCACCGAACTCCTTCGCACTTGCGGAGACCGTGGAGACGATTCATGTCCCTCGCGACGTCCTCGCAATCTGCGTCGGCAAGTCGACCTACGCGCGCTGCGGCATCATCGTGAACGTCACACCGCTTGAGCCTGAGTGGCGCGGCAAGGTCACGATCGAAATCTCGAACACGACTCCTCTGCCAGCAAAGATCTATGCCAACGAAGGCATCGCGCAGATGGTCTTCCTGAAAGCAGACCGGGTTTGCGCGACGAGTTACGCCGACAAGCGCGGTAAGTACCAAGATCAAGCGGGCCTCACACTCCCGATGGTGGACGGCATTTCTGCGCCGAACCACTCGCAGGCGACCACGCCACCCACGCAATCACACCTTTCGCAATCACATCTTTCGCCGGCTGGGACGCACTGACGCCTTTGACCAAGCGTCTGCCCAACCGGCTGGTTTCCGCGGTAACGCCAACCACTCTGCACAACACTCCGATTTCAACGCCGATTTTAACGCCGATTTCAATACCGACTCCCCTCTCCGACACCTCTCTCTCCGCCCGTTTGATCGCGCAGGAAGCACAAGAACAATGAAGATCTCGCGACGCTTCACCAAGGCTGGCCAAAACGTCTACGACACCATCGAGTGGACCAAGCGCTCAAGCCGTATCGGCAACTCTGACGGCTCCACCGTCTTCGAAATGAAAGACGCGGAAATCCCCGCATCGTGGAGCCAACTCGCGACCGACATCGTCGTGAGCAAGTACTTCCGCAAGGCTGGTGTGCCGCAAGTTGGTACGGATGGTTCGCCGCTCGTCGACGACGCTGGCAAGCCAGTCCTCGGCCCCGAGCGTTCGGTTCGCCAGGTCGTGCACCGCCTCGCGGGTTGCTGGACGCACTGGGGCGAGAAGTACGGCTACTTCTCGACGAAGCGAGATGCTGAAGCGTTTTACGATGAACTCGCCTACATGCTGCTCACGCAGATGGCGGCGCCGAACAGCCCGCAGTGGTTTAACACCGGCCTCAACTGGGCGTACGGCATTCAGGGACCGGCACAGGGTCACTGGCTCGCCGATCACCGCACGGGCACGACGAAGCTCGCAGCCGACGCGTATACCCACCCGCAGCCCCACGCTTGCTTCATCCAAGCCGTGAAGGACGACCTCGTCAGCGAGGGCGGCATCATGGATCTTTGGACGCGAGAGGCTCGCCTCTTCAAGTTCGGATCCGGCACCGGTACCAATTTCTCGCAGTGCCGTGGTGAGAACGAGCCACTCTCGGGTGGCGGCAAAAGTTCTGGCCTCATGAGCTTCCTCAAGATCGGCGATCGTGCCGCTGGCGCCATCAAGTCGGGCGGTACGACCCGTCGCGCGGCAAAGATGGTTTGCCTTGATCTCGATCACCCCGATGTTGTGCAGTTCGTTCGCTGGAAGGCGCGCGAAGAAATCAAGGTCGCGGCACTTGTCGAAGGCCTGAAAGTTCTCAGCGAAGATCAGAAGGAACTCGCGAAGAAGTACGGCCTCAAGCTCGATTACGACTTCAACGGCGAGGCCTACTACACCGTCAGCGGGCAGAACTCGAACAACTCTGTCCGTATCCCCGACGAGTTCTTCGACGCGCTCGATGCCGACACTGATTGGAACCTCACTCGCCGCACCGACGGCAAGGTTGCGCAGTCGATCAAGGCGCAGGAACTCTGGGCGGAAATCAACTTCGCCGCATGGCGCTGCGCCGACCCAGGTGTTCAGTACGACTCGACCATCAACGCGTGGCACACGTGCCCCGCGGGTGGCCGTATCAACGCGAGCAATCCGTGCTCCGAGTACATGTTCCTCGACAATACGGCCTGCAACCTTGCGTCGATCAACCTCATGAAGTTCTACGACGCGCAGTCGCGTCGCTTCGACATCGAAGGCTATGAGCACGCGATCAGCCTCTGGACGATCGTCCTCGAGGTGTCGGTGCTCATGGCAGCGTTCCCATCGAAGGAAATCGCTGATCTCTCGTGGCGCTACCGCACGCTCGGCCTTGGTTACGCGAACCTCGGCGCAATGCTCATGCAAGCGGGCATTCCATACGACAGTGAAGAAGGTCGCGCAGTGTGCGGCATGCTCACCTCTGTGCTCACGGGCCGCTCGTACGCACAAAGCGCGTTGCTTGCCGCTGAGCATGGACCATTCGCAGGTTTCGCAGAGAACCGCGAGACCATGCTGCGGGTCGTGCGCAATCACCGTCGCGCTGCGATGGGTCTGTCGCGCACCAGCGACGAATACGAGAACCTTCGCATTCGTCCAGTGCCAATCGATCACTCGCTCGTGGCAAACGGCCGCATCAATCTCACGAACGCCGCCGATCTCCTCGATCGCTCGGTCGCGTGCTGGGATGATGCGCTCGGCTACGGCGAGAAGTTTGGTTTCCGCAACGCGCAAACCACCGTCATCGCGCCAACGGGCACCATCGGTCTTCTGATGGACTGCGACACGACGGGCGTCGAGCCTGATTTCGCGCTCGTGAAGTTCAAGAAGCTCGCGGGTGGTGGTTACTTCAAGATCGCGAACCAGTCGCTCCGTCCAGCGATTCGCGCGCTTGGCTACACGGCTGAGCAAGCGGATGACATGGTCACCTACGTGATGGGCACGTTGAGCCTCGACGTGGCTTTGCCCGCGGTCGATGGTTCGGTGGAGAGCTCCACGCCGAAGAGCACGACCTTCCGCGACTTCCTCCTCGCGAAGGGCTTCTCGCACGAGCAACTCGTTGCCGTCGAGAACAGCCTCCCGACCGTGTTCGAACTGGCCTTCGCTTTCTCTGCGTGGTCGATGCCGGAGAGTGTTCTCACGAATTGCGGCATCGATGCTGCGGCCGCGAAGAACGACATGTCCTTCAACGGACTCCGCGCACTCGGACTTTCACGGAAGCAAATCGACGTCATCAACCGCACGATTTGCGGTACGCAGACGATCGAAGGCTCACCTCACCTCAAGGACGAGCACTTGCCCGTCTTCGACTGCGCGAACCGTTGCGGACCGCTGAGCGAGCGCTTCATCAAGCCAGAAGGTCACATCCGCATGATGGCTGCATCACAGCCGTTCGTCACGGGCGCGATCTCAAAGACCATCAATCTCCCCTCCGATGCGTCGGTTGAAGATATTGGTGCGTGCTACCGGCTTAGCTGGGAGCTCGGCCTCAAGGCGAACGCGCTCTACCGCGACGGCTGCAAGCTTTCGCAGCCGCTCTCGACGAAGAGCGACAAGAGCGAAGAGGACGACAAGAAAGACGACAAGAAGGACGACAAGTCCGAAACCTCGGCGAGCGTGGCTTCCATGCAAGAAGTCGCGACGAGCGTTGTTCAGGCGAGCGAAACGGTGACGACTGCGGCCGAGCAGGCCGAACTCGTTGCCGAGGCTACGACGACAACGCTGACCGACATCGCCCTCGCAGGCGAGCCGGTTGTCGCGGATGTTCGCGAAATCGTCGTGGAGCGCGTCATTGAGCGGATCATCGAGCGTCCAATGCGTCGTCGGCTCGCCGACACGCGCGACTCGGTGACACACAAGTTCAACGTTGCAGGCCACGAGGGTTACCTCATCGTTGGTCTTTACGACGACGGTCGCCCAGGTGAACTCTTCATCACGATGGCGAAGGAAGGTTCGACCATCGGCGGATTGATGGACTCGCTTGGCACCGCGATCTCGGTTGCTCTGCAGTACGGCGTGCCAGTCGAAAGCCTCGTCACGAAGTTCGCCCACCAGCGCTTCGAGCCGATGGGCATGACAACGAACGCCGACATTCCGTTCGCCAAGAGCCTCGTCGACTACATCTTCCGTTGGCTCGGCATGCAATTCATCTCCGGCTACCGCGAGTTGAATGCACCGCGCCGACCTGGTTCAAGCGGTGGCGATCAGCCAAGCGCGCCAGAAGCAACTCGTGATACCTCTCGCAAAGAAGCGACCATCACCACCATCAAGGAGGATGCCTCATGTGCCAACGGATCCGGCACGACGGTGAGCGGCTGGGCAGCGCGTCGCGAAGCGGCGATTTCGGCCACCGAAACACGCGGCAATGGAGTCTCGGCCGCAACCGGCTTCTCCACAACGACCACGACAGCCACAAGCCGTATTCCTGTGACCGAACTGCTCACCGAAACGATCACCGAGACAACCTTCTCGGAGAAGCGCACCATCGAAGCAGTCGCTTCGGTCGAGCGCATCGCGAAGACCGCCGTGAACACGTCGGTCGCAGCGAACGCGTTGGATGCCTCGAACGCTGCCCTCATGGGCGACGCTCCGGCATGCGACGGCTGCGGGTCGATCACTGTTCGCAATGGCACCTGCTATCGCTGCCTGAACTGTGGCAACAGCATGGGATGCA
>JBEIJG010000224.1:0-5627 GCA_040380385.1 Phycisphaeraceae bacterium
GCAGCGGGACCGTTCGGCTTCGCAGTTGGCGTGCGTGGTGACTCGACAGGCTTCGCGGCGGGAGTCGTAGGCTTCGCCTTGGGAGCCGCAGGCCGCGCGGCGGGGGCACTCGGCACATCACGCGGCTTCATGCTCGGCGCGGCGTTGGGCGCTGCGCTCGGCGCGGCGCTTGGTGCAATCTTCGGCGCCGCAGGAGGGACCGCGATCGGCGAAGCAGGTGGCATCGGTGCGCGCGGAGTCACTCCCGCGGGCGGGCTTGGCATGCGCGGCGACGCTTCCTTTTGTGCTGCGGACAGGGTCGTTGCGAGGCAAAACGTGGTCGCGATGGCAAGCATCGCGCGTACTCCGAAGCCCGCACGAAGTGGCTGCGTGAAGAAGCGCTGGTGACCGGCGAGGAGACGAAGAGTCGGTTCGAAATCAATCAGGGCGGTGACTGATTCCGAAGAGGGGTTCGAATCGGCATTCGATTCGGGGTTCGACTTGGGGTTCGACTTGGGGTTCGACTTGGGCCGCATGGAGTACCTCTCGTTGACCTCTTCGATTGGCTCTGCCGGGATGGTGGGGTGCCCAACTCGCGCAACGCCTTCTTCACGCTCGAGAATCTTGGCGCGCCCGAAGGAAGCCGCGCGGTCGGTCCCGTATTCCGACAAATTCTGCGAAAACCGTCGGCCGAACTCTTTCGTGGTCTTGGGTCCTGCCGCGCCCTCGCACCGACTTCAGGAATGTGCATCGAATTTGAGGTCCGAGTTTGTGCGGTGCGCGTCTTCGGGCATCCTGCAGAGATGCGTCCTTTCTCGCTCCGCGTTTTGACCTACTCGCTCCTCGCTGCGATCGGCTTCCCTGTCGTCGCGCATGCTCAATACGCGACCGACGCATCCGCGCCGCTTGCGATCCGCGCGACCACGAGCGACGACGTTCAACCCAAATCTGCTCCGGCGCCGAGCGACGGCGTCTACGTGAGTTACTTCTCCGGAACGGGCTACGACGTGCGGCTCACGCGGCTTGATGCGAATGGCAACGCGGTCTGGAAGGCCGGTGATCTGCTCATCGAAGATCGCACCAACTCCTCGACCACCGACTACGGCCTCGCGAGCGACGCGCTCGGCAACGCATACGTCGCCTACGAGGTTGGTTCCTCGATCATCTGCACATCGGTTTCGCCCGAGGGCACCATTCGCTGGCGCAAGACGGTGAGCTTTGCTGCTGGCGGCAGCGTCGGACGCGTGACCGTCGCCAACGACGGCTTCATCTGGGTCGCATTCATCGAAGGTTCAGCAACGCGCGTGCAACGACTTGATGTCGACGGAACTCCATCTTTCCCGCTCGGAATTCTTCTCAACGAAACGGGTGCGAGCATGTTCTGCGCTGATTTGAAGCCCTCGGAAGCGGGCGCGATCATCGTGTCGTGCGTGCGTTACGTCACGTTCTCTGGTGCGAAGATCTTGCGTGCACATCGCGTGAATGCGGACGGCACGAAGCCGTGGGCTGCGGCCGGCACGAGCGTCTTCACGACGGGTTCGTTGCAGTTCGGCAACTTCCCATCGTTCATCGCCGACGGCGCTGGCGGCGCGTACTTCACGTGGTACACGTCGAGTCCGTTGCAGTGCTTCGCGCAACGCGTGAACGCTGCGGGCGCCGTGCAGTACGGAACAAGCGGCATCGCCGTGAGCACCACTTCCACGACCGAGCGCGTTTCGCCATCGATGGTGGTCGGCGGTGACGGACGGCTCTATGTCTTCTGGTCGCAGCACACGCCGAACTCGTCGATTTACGGCATCTACGGTCAATGCTTCGACGCAGGTGCGCGACAGTGGGGCGTGAACGGCATCGCGGTCGCGCCTCTCGCGACGACGTACTCGCGCACGTGGGCAACCGCGGCGCGCGTCAACGGCGGCATCGCATGCTTCTACGACGATTCGCCAAGCGCCACGCAAGACAACATTCGCTGCGGTCTTCTCAACGCAAAGGGCACCGTCGCGTCGACGATCGATATCGCGGTGAACAGCGGCTCGAAGTACCGCCTGCTTGCCGTCGACGGCATGGATGACGGTTCGCTACTCTTCTGGCAAGGCGGCGCAACGACGGGCGCGAGCGATGTCTTTGGCGCACGCTTGAACGCCGACGGCTCACTCGGACCGCCACCTGCGTCGAATCCTGCCGACCTCGACGGCGATGGTGTGATCAACGCCGCCGATCTCTCGCTGCTCCTCTCGAACTGGGGAGCGTCGGGCGTTGGTGACATCGATGGTGATGGCACCGTCGGCGCAGCCGATCTCTCAGCGCTGCTCGCCGCGTGGATGGCGTGATGAAGCGATGAAGCGATGAAGCGATGAAGCTATGGAGCTATGGAGCTATGTGTCGGTGCGTGGATCTTTGCGTAGGCACGAAGCGCGGGCGTCAGCCGCTCAAGCCCACCTCAGCCACTCAAGCCACGCCCCTCGCGGGCGCGGCGGAAACTCGTCGGCAACAGGAAGTTTCGTCCTTCAAACGCAAGCACCGTGCCCGACATGAGCGTCACGGGTGGCGCGTCGCTTTCGCGCGCTGCCCGCTCGAGTTGTTCCAGAAGCAAGCAAGGCAGAATCTCCATCGATCCGTCGCCGTTTCCCGTGAATTGCTCGGGCACGAAACGCCACGATCCCGCCTGCGGATCGCGCAAGAGTCGGCCGCGTCGCAGCGTCAGTCGCTCTCCGCTTGCAATCGGTGCTGACGCGGTGGTCGTCGCATTTCGCTTCGCTTCAGCATTCGCAGCGCTCGGTGACTCAGGGATACGTCGCGTCGGTGCGCGACCGATGCGCTCTTCCAAACGCTTCTCGATGTCTTCGACGGCCGCGTCTTCTGCAGCATCGTCTTCTGCAGCATCGTCGCTCGCGCCCGCGTTCGTCTTGCCGGTCGGTGGGACGAACTTTGCCTCGCCACTCGGCGCGACTTGCGTTTCAGCTTTCGCAGCAGGCGTCGCGCCAGCGCGCGCATCAAAGCGCACGATCGGTGGCGCGAGTTCGGGCAAGAGGAAGTTGCGACCGCGATAGATGAAGACCCGGCCGGTCATTTCGAATTCGACAGGAACAGCGGACACACGGATCGTCTGCAACATGTCTTCGAGCGTGGGCGAAGGCATGAGCACGAACTCACGTCGAAGGCCGCCTGACTCGGGTTTCGTCGGCCGGAAGAGCCAGAGCTTCTCGTCGGGGTCTTGCGTGAGATCGCCTTCGACGCGCGAAAGGACACTCCCTTCGCGCAGCAGCGGAAGTCGATAACCACCGAGATCCGTCGCGGGAACTGGCGAACTCGATTGCGCGGGTGGAACCACCGGCGACGCGGTCGGCGTGGCGACTTGTCCCGCTTGACCCGCGAAGGGGGCATGCAAGAGAAGCGTGAGAAGCGCGGTGGTTGTCGCGAGTTCCATGGAGTGTGTTTCGGCAGTTTCGGGGGTGTCGCGCGATCCGGCAAGGGTTGGATCGCGTGGATTCCGCAAGTTGGGTGAATACGGTCGCGTGGTTCGGTCGAGATCACACAGGCCAAGTCTTGAGTGAGGTTTGACGGACAGCGCTTTCGCTGCCATGATGCTTGACCACTTGGCCGCGTACCCAAGTGGCCTAAGGGAACGGATTGCAAATCCGTGATTCGTGGGTTCAAATCCCACCGCGGCCTTCGATGACAGCCCCGCTCAGGCGGGGCTGTTTCGCTTTTCGGGTGGGATTTGGCTCGCTTCGCTCGCGTGGGGTTCAAATCCCACCGCGGCCTGGGTTGGGTCAGACGGATCCGCCGGGCTTCAAGCCGCACGGCATCCCGACTGGCTTTGTCGACTTCATCTCGCCGTATCACTTTGGATACGGCTTCGTCTTGTCTCCTCGCCACTCGGGCACCGATGCGGCTTTGGGCCGACGTCGTCGGCTCGTGGGTTCTTCCGGTCAACGAAGTCGACCGGGTGGCACGAGCCTTCCGTCGCTGCGCGCCGTCAGGGCTCGTGGCACCCAACGGCCTTTGGCCGTTGGATGTCGGGTTCCGGCCGACATCGCCGGACCTCCATCGAGATCACCGATTCACCGAGCCGTTGTTCGACGCTTGAGGAGCGCCTTCTGCTCGTCCGTCAGCACCGACTGGAGCTCCTCGGTCTTCCTGAACCGAACGCGGCCCTCGCGGAGCATCTGCTCAAGCTGCTCCTTCTCGGCGGGCGTATCGATGAAACTCATCGCCCGCTCCGTCGGCTCCGGCGCGGAGGACGGCCACAGGAAATACCCAAGCCCAAGTGCAACGATGGCAACGACAAGCAACAACGCGACGCGGGTGCGAACGGTGAGTTCAGCCATAAAGCGGTGCGTCCTCTCTGCGGAAGCTCAAACAGCCCGAGGCGGCCTGACGGCTCACCTCGCGCATTTCAGTTCAACGAAACAGTGGCGGCTGCGATGGTGAGGTCGGCTTTGTCGTGGGCGGAGTCGCCGTTGGTGGCTTGGTCGCCGGCGGCGTCGTCGAAGGTGTCGTCGAAGGTGTCGTCGAAGGTGTCGTCGAAGGTGTCGTCGAGGGTGTGGTCGAGGGCGGTGTTGCGGTCGGCTTTCCAGTTGGAAGCGGTGGACGCGGCGGGTTCGCCGGCGTTGCTTCTGTGGGCTTTGTGCCGGGCTTTTGGCGGAACGACGGCGGTTTCGGCGCCGAAATGGGTCGGCCCGGCTCATTCTTACCTGGTGTCGAGCGGAACGCGGGTGGCTTGGGCGCCTCTATGGGTCGTCCCGGCTCGTTCTTGCCGGGCGTCGAGCCAAATCCCGGCGGCTTCGGTGCCTTGATCGGATCGCTTGGTTGCCGACGGTTCGGCGTGCTTCGCATATCTGGCGGCTTCGGCGGCGCGAGTTGCTTCTCACCAGGCGCGCGCTTCATCGGAGTGCCGGTTGGCTTGTTGTCGTTGCCCTTCCAAATCGGCGGGCCTGGATCGCGGCCATCGGGCAGCGCGTCGGGTGCAGGTTGCTCAGGATTGATCGGATCGGAAGGATCGCGCTGGCCCGGAGTCGACTCAGGCGCCGGCTCTTCGGAATTCGGCGAGGAGGGCGCAGGTTGCGCGGGCTTCTCGTCTTCGGACGGCTTGGTTGGAGCGCGGTCTGGTGATTGCGCCGGTGTTGGGTTGGGTGTTCGCGTGGGTGCTGGTGTCGGCTTTGGTTTGGGGGCGACCTTCGGCACGCTTGGAGGCGTCGCTTGCGCATGGACGGCCGCATCGAAGCTCAAGCAGCCTGCGACGCACATCGCGACAGCGCCGAAGAGGCGCAAAGCGCGCGGCGAAGAATTGGTCAGCGGGCTCAACATGATGGGCTCCGATCGTTGGTTCCGGCTGGTCACGAGCACTGCATCGAACGGCCCTCGTGCGACGGCCGCCCACCCCTTGAATCGAGGGAGATCTCAAGAATCTACGCGAACTTCGGCTGCTCCTTGCCTGAACCTGCGGCGAAACGCGGAAATCATGGGCGCTTCTCGAGTGGACCGTGGGAGAAACCCCCGCAAACCAGTCAATCCAGCCAGTCGTTTCGCCCTCTCCCGCCCTCTCCCGCCCTTCACGAGCCCGCGGGAGGGCGAAACGCATCCCGATTCACGTTGCGACCACAGCCGCGCGGCGGAAAAGCCATCGGACGGCAATCAGTGAGACGACC
>JBEIJG010000225.1:0-5596 GCA_040380385.1 Phycisphaeraceae bacterium
GTTTGAAGAGGTCAAGGGATTCTGCTTCGCACGAAGGGCTCAATCCGATAGATTTCTGCGATGAGCCTCAAAATCGCACGCTGCTTGCCCGTCGGTCTGTTGGTGTTCTCCGGGCTGCTTGGCGCGTGCAGCACCCGAACCGCGTCACCCGTCGCCGCCGGCCCGACCGCCGAAGGTATGACGCCGCCATCGGGTCGCGATCCGGCAACGATTCCACCGCCCATCGAAATGTTGGTCGGTGGCCCCGCGGTCGTCGGTTCGACACGCGCGTCGATCTTCGATTCGCGCACCGTCGCTGAGCAGCTCGACCGTCGCACGTTCTCCGGTCCGCAGCGTCGGCCGGGAAGTCTGCTCCCCGCGCACCAGAAGCCCACGCTTCCAACCAACGCGCCGAACACGCTCGCGTTCGGCACGCAACGCGAGATCGCGCGCACCGACGCCGACCCCGCCTTCCCCGCCATCGGCACCACCGTTTGGAATCCACCCGATCCATGCCTCGCGGTCGGGCCGAACCACATCGTCGCAACCGTCAATATGAAGGTTGCGTGGTATCTCAAGGATGGCACAGCGCAGTTCGAGAACTTCCTCGACTCGACCGGCAATCCTGGGTTCTTCGAAGAAGTCGGCGCGGGCAGTTTCACCTTCGATCCGAAGTGTTTTTACGACGAGTTTGCGCAACGATTCGTGGTACTCGCGCTTGAGTACTACAGCGCGACGCAAGAGTCGTGGATCACGATCGCGGTTTCCGACGACGCCGACCCGAATGGTGTGTGGTTCAAGTACCGCACGCCGTCGATCGTCGAACTCGGTGGCGGTTGCCGCTACTGGGTCGACTATCCCGGTCTCGGGTACGACGGGCAAGCGTGGTACGTCACGGGAAACCTGTTCAAACTCTCCTCGTCGCCGACCGAGTGTGGTGGGTTCGGCGGCACACTTGTGCGTGTCTTCGAGAAGTCCGGCGCGATGTCTGGCGGCACCGCCGTGTGGCGCGATGTTGCCGACCCAAGCGCGTCGATGCAAGTCGCGACGGCACGTGATGCAGCCGACGCCGCGCGTTTGGTCTACGTCGCGTCGAATACGTCGCTCGGCATCGTGCGCGTGAATGATCCGCTCACTGCGCCGGTACTCGCGAAGACCACGTGCACCGTTCCAACCATCGTCGGCGACAACTCTGCACCAACGCCCTCTGGATCGATTTCGATTGTCGATAGCCGCATCTTCAACGCGTTCGTTCGCAATGATCGCGTCTTCGCCGCACACAACGCGGGCGCCGCAATCGTGGCCAACGCGCGCGCATCGTGGTACGAGGTCAACGCTGCGGGTGCTGAGGCGACACTCGTACAAACCGGTCGCATCGCGATCAATGGTTCAGAGCACACGTTCTTCCCCGCGATCGCGGTGAACGACATCGGTGCGGTTGGACTGGTCTACGGGCGTTCGTCGCCCACGCAGCATCCGACGCTCGAGATCGCGGGACGACTCCCCTGCGACCCGCTTGGGACGCTCGGTACGTCGAGCGTTGTCGCGGGCGGAACGAACAGTCCGAACGGCACCAACGTCCGCTGGGGCGACTATTTCGCGCTCGTGGTTGATCCCGCGGATGGCACGACGTTCTGGGGTATCGGCGAGATTCAATCCGCGAGCGGTTGGACGACCGAAGTCGTGTCGTTCCGCGTCAAGCGCGCGGCCGACCTGAACGACGACGGCGCGGTCACCGCTGGGGATCTTTCGACGCTTCTTGCCGCTTGGGGCAGCGCGGGGCCCGCAGACCTCGATGGCAGCGGCGTTGTGGATGCGCCCGATCTTTCGCAGCTGCTCGCCGATTGGGGCGCGTGTACGTCGCCGTGAGTGATGCCGTGAGTGATGCCGTGAGTGCGGCTCGCTTCGAGCGTGATCTCACGCACCCCACGCCGCCAAGAGCAATGCAAGATCCGACGCGCCGACGGCGCCGTCGAAGTCGATGTCGGCGATGGACGCAGTTTGCGCCCACGATGCCAACATGAGCGAAAGATCCGCTGCGTCGATCGTGCCGTTTCCATCGAGATCGCCGCGCGTGATTGTGGCACGCGTCCAGAACGCGTCCGCGTCGGTGCCATCGAGATCGCCATCGCCATCGAAGTCGAACATCTCGCGACCGGGCACCAGCGCGCCCGGCCCCCACGCGCTGAGTTGCGTCCAGTCGGCAAGATCAATCACGCCCCCGCCGTCCACATCACCAAGGCGTGACGGCGGGTACGCAGTCCACACTTGATTCGCAGCGAGATTCGAAAGCGTGCGCGTCGGACCGCCCGCGGGCCACTGCACGATGATGGAACCCACGCTCGTCGCCGCGCCCAGCCCGAAATGCAGTGTTGTCTCGCTCTGGCCGAGGAAGCCGTTGCCGCCCGCGAGCACTTCGCGCCACTGCGGCGCACCGAGTTTGCCCTTCGCGAGTCGCGCGCGCAGGGTGGCCGACGCGCCGATCGCGTCGCGCACGCGCCCTTCGCCCGCCACGCGCAGCCGCAGCCACGAGCGTTGCTGCCCTTCTTGATTCATGAAGAGCCGTACGGGACCGCCATAGTTGTTGACGATGAGATCTTGGTCGCCGTCACGATCGAGGTCGCCGACGATCGAGCAATACGAGAGATTTGCCGTGCCCGCCACACCCGCAGCGGCTGCGATGTCGACCATCGGCGGCGCGCCGGGATTTCGAAACAGCGCGTTCGGTAGGAACTCGTTGTTCACATAGAGGTCGAGATCCGCATCGTTGTCGAAATCAAAGAAGATCGCGGCCCAACTGAACTTGATGTTCGAGACACCCCACAACGCGTCGGCCTGCGTGAATGTGCCCTTCGTGCTGCCGATCATGAGCGGATTCACGCCGTTCAACGGTGGCGTTGGGTCAGGCACATTCGTGAAGTAGTAATCGCTGCGGCCGTCACCCGTGAGATCGGCGCAGGCGATGCCCATCGAACAAGGGCGACATTGAGGCCGCTCGACGCGGAGACGTCGGTGAACGTGCCGTTGCCAAGATTGCGATGAAGTTGGTTCGGCACGTTGCCGAAGCCGCGATCGTTGCTCACGCAGAGATCGGGCCACGTATCGCGGTCGTAATCGCTCCACACCGATTGATACGAAAGTCCGGTTGACGCGACGCCAAGCGATGCAGCGACATCGACAAACGTGCCGTTCCCGAGATTGCGATAGAGGCGATTCGGAACCACCGCCGAGTAGGTGGAAACATGGATGTCGAGCCAGCCATCGCCATCGAAATCGGCCGAGCTCACGCCGGTCGCAGGAAGTGTTTCGGCGACACCCGCGCTCACCGCAACATCCGTGAACTGAAACCGCGCGTCGTGTCGCAGCAGCCGACACGGCCCATACTTCTGCGCAATGAAGAGATCAAGGTCGCCGTCGCGGTCGTAGTCGATTGCAACGACGCCCGCGCCCGACGTCGATGCGGGAATGCCGCTCGTTGCCGAACGATTTGTGAAGACGCCGACGCCGTTGTTCTCGTACACGCCGACAAGGCCATCGGCACGTCCAAGGAAGACGAGGTCAAGATCGTTGTCGCCGTCGAGGTCGGCGCACGTCATGCCGTAGCCATCTTGCGGATTGCTCAGTGGCGGCGCGAACGTCATGTTGTAGACCACGCCTCGCGCGGAGTGCTCACTTGTGAATGGCACAATCGTTTGCGCGGAGGCCGTCGATACCGACACCGCCACGACGAAGAGCGCTAGACACGCGAGTTGGATTCTGATCGGAATGCAGCGCATCGCTCGACTCCCCAGCAGATCAGAAATTGACACAAGATGTCGACTTCGCAAGTTCGAAGTGCGAGACAGGTACGGCGCCAGCAACTTCGGTGGCACATCTGCGCGGCGTGTGCCGATAAATCCATAGTGACGGGTTCGCCCGTTCGCGCGACTCGCCTCACCCAGCCCAGACGAACTCGATCGGCGCGTGGATGTCAGGGTGCAAGCTCTTGTGTACGGGGCAGGTGTGTGCAGCGTTCTCGAAGAGTTCGCGTTGCGCATGGTCGGCTGCGAGTGGCAGCGTGATCGTCGTACACAAACTCTTGATGCGGCGCGGGCCGTCGGTCGTCATCACCTTCTCGGTGCGAGCATGCATGCCGCGCACATCGATACCGTGACGATTCGCAACGATCCCGATGATCGTCATCATGCACGCAGGCAGTGCCGCGGCGACGAGATCAGTCGGCGAAAACGCTTCGCCCTTGCCGTGGTTGTCGACGGGCGCGTCGGTAAAGATCGTTGTCTTAGACGGTCCGTGCATCGCTGCGCAGCGGAGATCGCCTTCGTATCGCGCGGTGACTTCAACCATGGTTGCGTTCCTTTGGTGCTGACTTTGGCGGGTTCAGGGGAGATGTTTCCCGCGCAGGCAATGCGCGCGTGGCGGGAACGATACACGCAGCGCGCGTCTGCCGAAATCCCCGCGTTACCGCGCAGTTCGCTCGAGTCGCATGATTTCCGCGCGCGCATCGCGCATCGCATCATCGAACTCACGCTTGCGCATCGTCGTCATGTAGATGCCTGTGCCGTACGTCACAACGGCGAGTCCAACGGCGCTCGCAAAGGCGACAAGCCCCGTCATGTTGCGGCCTGCGATGAGCGCCAAAACGAGCCACGCAATCACACCCAACACGGGAAGTGTGACAAAGAGACGCCAGAGCCACACGCGTTCGCGCGCGTTCTGCGCGATATCCGCTTCCGCTTGCGCAAGTCGTTCGCGCGCGCGTTCGAGCGGGGTCAAACGCCGCACACTCGTTGGTTGATCACTCATGCTTTGATCACTCATGCGTTGATCACTCATGCGTTGATCAGGGGCGGGCTGATCACTCATCCCTCGCCACCCTGCACCAGTTCGATTCCAGGTTCGGTGAAGCGAATCCGCCGCTCGCGATACAGCGCACCGATCGCCTGTTTGAACGCCTTCTTGCTCACACCGAAGCGATCACGGATGGCTTCAGGATCGCTCGAATCATCAAAGTTCAGTCGTCCACCAACGCGCGCGAGTTCTTCGAGAATCTGCTCTGCGAGCGGCGCGACGCGCGCATAGCCCGCCTCATCGAGACTCAGGTCGATCTTGTCGTCTTCACGCACCGACTTCACGAAGCCACGCATGGTGGCTCCTGGCGACAACCGCCCGGACAAGTTTGTGTGATACAGCAGTCCTCGAAATCGGTGATCGACAATCGCGTTGTACCCGAGCGGAGACTCGTCCGCGATAATGAGCGAAACCTCGTCACCCGCGCGATACGGCGGTCGCGAACGCGCGAGATGTCGGTTGACGAGTGCACTCGCGTAGATGCGCCGTGTCTCAAGATCGAGCAGCACCTTCACGAGGACGCCGTCACCGGGGCGTACGCGATCCCCCTGCTCGTTGTACGGAAGCAAGAGATCCTTCGAGAGTCCCCAGTCAAGAAACGCGCCCGCCGTCGGATGCAAATCCTTGACGCGCAGATACGCAAACTCGCCCACCTGCGCGCGTGGCCGTACGGTTGTGGCCACCAACCGATCGAGCGAATCGGTGTGTATGAACGCGTCAATGCGATCACCCACGCGCGCGCCAGGCGGGATCAAGCGACCAGGCAACA
>JBEIJG010000226.1:0-5568 GCA_040380385.1 Phycisphaeraceae bacterium
CGACTCGCTGAATCACCCCGACTTTCGCCGAAAGACTCGCATCAACCGACATGCGCGCCGGAGCCGTGCGTTTCCATCGGTACACTTCGTTCTGGAGATTTCTCATGCACTACCTCGGCCGAACATCGAAGAATTCGCTCCTCGCACTCTCGCTCGCGCCGTGCCTCTTCTTGGGCGCCCTCGCTGTCGCACCCGTTTCCGCCCAAGATGGCGGAACTGCGGAAAAACCAGCCGATCGCGCTTCGCAGAAGGCCGCTGAGCGAGCCGCGGAGAAGGCGGCGAAGGAGCGCGCAAAGTGGTTCGTGAAGCTTGATCGCGAAGACAAGGCCGCGACCGATGCGGCGATTGGATACGCCCTGCCCGCCTTCCCTGAGAAGGCGGAGAAGATCGGCATCACGGAAGAAGATGTTTCGAGGTATCGCGGCAAGATTCTTGTGATTCAGACCTTCACCTCGCGCACGCCTGCCGGTCTTGCGGTCGTTGCCGAGTCACGCGCGGCGCTTGAGAAGGCTGGATTGAAGGCGGACGAAACGGCGTTCCTCGCTGTGCATACGCCAGAGTCAGCCGACAAGGCGCGCGCAGCTCTTGAAAAAGCGAAGCTCGAAAAGAACGTTCTGATCGACACCGACGGTACGTTCTGCGATGAACTCGGCGCCTTCAAGAAGCCGATCACCTTCATCGTCGATCGCCAAGGCAACGTGAAGTATGCCGGCCTCACTGAGATTGGCGTGACGGCTGCGGCGAAGGAACTTGCTGCGGAAACCTTCGATCCAACCGCGGAACCGCGCAAGCGCGACGAAGCGCCTGTTGCGGCGAACAGCGACGTCACGTTCCCTACTTTCACAGAAGCCGTTGGAAGCGCCGCGGACATGCGCGGGAAGAAGGCTCCTGATTTCGCCGCAGAACGCTGGTGGAACGGCGAACCGAACGTGCGCGGCAAACTCGTTGTCATCGATTTCTGGGCAACATGGTGCGGCCCGTGCGTCGCGGCGATTCCACACATGAATGAGATCGCGGTTGCGTATCCGAACGACGTCGCCTGCGTCGGCATCACCGACGAGAGCATGCGCGATCTCGAAGAAGGCGCCCTCAAGCGTCGCCTCAGCAAGAGCGACTTCAAGTACGCCGTTGGCCTCGACACCAAGGCACGCATGAAGAGCTATTTCCAAATCCGTGGAATTCCGCACGTCGCAGTCATTTCCTCGGACGGCATCGTTCGTTGGCAAGGACACCCGATGTCGCTCAACCCGAATGTCATGAACAGCCTCGTCGCGGCCAATCGCCAACTCACGCAGAAGGCTAGCGGTGGCGCCGAGGCCGGCAAGCGTTGGACGAAAGCAAAGCGCTGAATGCTTGGTGAAGCGCTGAGTTCTTGACGAAGAGCTGAGCACTCGACAGACGCACATCCTGTGAACCTCATGCCGCCCGACCTTCGCGTCGGGCGGTATCTTTCGCGACCTATGCCCAAAAAGTCGCCACGGAACCCGCGCCGAAGTTCATCCAAATCCGCGAAGTCTGCAAAGCCCGCCAACGCAGCCAAGCGCGGCGCGAAGGCACCGCGTGCGCGACGCGCGGGAGTGTGGCGCACTGCGGCGAACAGCGATCGCCATGAGCTCTACGAACTCGCCGTGCAAGAAGTCGTGGCGGAGTGCGATTTCATCGACAAGGCGTGGCGCGCGCATCGTGGACGTCTCGCGACCACAATCCGCGAAGATTTCTGCGGCACCGCGAAGGCATGCACTGAGTGGGCGCGTCGCCGGCCGACGAATCACGCGATCGGCGTCGATCTCGATCGCTCGGTCATTCTTTGGGGCGAACGGCGCCACCGCGCGCATTTGCCCGAGTCGATTGCATCGCGCATCACGATTCTCGAAGCAAACGTGCTCGACGTCGAGACGCCTGAGGTCGAGACGATCCTCGCGATGAATTTCTCGTACTTCATCTTCAAAGATCGCGCGACGCTCGTGGCGTATTTCCGCCGCTGTTTCGAATCGCTTTCGAAGGATGGCCTCCTCCTCTGCGACGCCTACGGCGGCAGCGAAGCGCACAGCGAAGTCGAGGAAGAACGCAGCCTCGATGGTTTCACCTACGTGTGGGATCAGAACCAATACAACCCGATCACCGGAGACGTCGTCAATCACATTCACTTCCGCTTCCCCGACGGCAGCGAAATGAAGCGTGCATTCACCTATCGCTGGCGCCTTTGGAGTTTGCCCGAAATCCAAGATGCGATGCGCGAAGCGGGATTCGCGAAGACGACGGTGTACTGGGAAGGAACCGACCATAAAACGGGCGGCGGCAATGGCGTTTTCAAGCCATCGACGCGCGGCGAAGCCTGCGCTGGTTGGATCGCGTACATCGTTGCAGAGAAGGGCGCACTGAAACCCGCATCGCGCAAGGGAAAACGCGCCAGTTCTCCTGCGAAGGCACGCAGCAAGTAAGGGCAAGAAGGAACGACAAGAAGTACGGATTTACCCGCGCCATGTGACTCCGCGACCATCGACTGGTCGAACTCACCTACCCCGCATGAGTTCCGCGATACCCATCTCCCCGCTTGCACCTGAGATTCTCACTGGGCTTCAGCGTGTTGCGACGCTCTTTGATGCCCAGCTCGCCAGCGATTTCCCCGCGGTCAATGAGCTCTGCCGTTACGTCGAGCGTTACCGCGGCAAGATGCTGCGGCCAACGCTTGTGCTTGTCGCCGGACTCGCGACCACCGACGACGGCACGTCGCTTCGTCACGAGCACGACATCATCGCCGCGACGGTCGAAATGATTCACATGGCGACGCTCGTCCACGACGATGTGCTCGACGAAGCCGCCGTGCGTCGACGTGGCGAAACCGTGAACTTCCTCCGCGGAAACGAGACCGCGGTCATGCTCGGCGACTATCTCATTTCGAACGCGTTTCACCTGTGTTCTCGCGCGGACGATCCATCGCTCAATCTGCGACTCGGCGAAGTCACGAACACCCTTTGCGAGGGCGAACTCGTGCAACTCTCGCGTCGACACGATCTGTCGCTCGACACCGAAACCTACTTTGAAATCGTGCGGCGAAAGACCGCTGTCCTCGTCGGTGCGGCGTGCGAACTCGGAGCACGCTTGTCAGGCGCCTCGACGGCGGATGTCGCGGCGTGGCGCAGATTCGGCGAGCAACTCGGCGTGGCGTTCCAAATCCAAGACGACTTGCTCGACCTCTTGGGCGACGAAGCAACCGTCGGCAAATCTATTGGACGCGACCTCGAAAAGGGGAAGCTCACGCTGCCGATGATCCTCCACATTCGCGGCACAAGTGGTGCAGCGCGCGCTGCAGCGCTCGATGCCATTGACGCGAAAGACGGGGCAGCGTTGCGCGCAGCACTCACGTCGTCGGGCGCCATCGATCGCGCGCGGATGCAGGCTGTCGAACTGGTGGAAGCCGCGAAACGCGAACTTCCCACGACACGCCGAACAGGTGCACGAGAACTTCTGATCGAACTCGCGGATCGCGTCGTCGCGCGCGATCACTGAACGATGACTCAGCGCCGAATCCGCGCGCGTTAAGAACTCCACGCCGACAGAACCGCCGCGAGATCTTCTGCGCCGACGGTGCCATTTCCATCGAGATCCGCAGGCAAATACGCCTCGCTCCAGTGAGAAAGCACGATCGCAAGATCGATCGCACCGACGACGCCATCGCCGTCGATATCCGCAGATCGCGCACAGAGACCCGCGGCCTCCTTCACGCACATCGCATCCCACTCGGTTTCGCAGCAATAGGGATCAAGATCGCAGACCGCGTTGCAGCACTCCGCATCGGCACACGCGGGAGTCGGGTGCACTTCGTTGCACGCGCCCGTCGTTGGCGAACCACAGACCGGAAGATCAGGACACGCTGCACCGCAATACGCGGTCGCGATCGCTGTGCACAGCGTGTCCCACGCGGTTTCGCAGCAATAGTTGTCGATCGCACAGGTACACGCACTCGTCTTCGCATCATCGCAAGAAGGCCCACCAATTTCGCAACATCCGTGCGTCGTCGGAGGCGCTTCGACGATGGCGAGATCATCGAAAACCGCGAGATTCGCCGTACTCGCGCCGCTTGAGAATCGGAACCAAACCGCGGGTTCACTCGCAATGGGCGAGAGATCGAGCAGCAGCGATTTGCACGGGCCAGCAAAGGAGATCGGCGCTGTCCAAGCATTCACCCACGTTGTGCCATCGAGCGAGATGTCGATGCGCGGGCCGAGCGTGCCCGTCTCTTTCGAATAACTGAACGCGAGTGCAGGCGCGTTGAACGTCCCAAGCGAAACGCACTTCGTGATCGCAGCGGAGTACGGGAACCCTTGCGAAAAGCGCATCGCCATGTCGCCCGTTCCTGCGCAGCCGAGGCTCGATGTCAGGAACGGCGCGGCGCCTTCGCATCGATCAAAAACCGCTGGAAACTTCGTGCAAATCGAGCCGCCGGAATAGAGCGTCCCAAAGTCAAGAGCGAAACCCGCGAGGCATGTGC
Organism: Phycisphaeraceae bacterium; assembly: GCA_040380385.1. Taxonomy (GTDB): domain Bacteria; phylum Planctomycetota; class Phycisphaerae; order Phycisphaerales; family SM1A02; genus QWPT01. The sequence goes on from JBEIJG010000226.1 coordinate 4,493, forward strand.
CGCCGCCACCACCACCGCCTCCACCGTTGCATGTTCCGCAGCCAAACTGCGTAACCTCGGCAACGCATTGCGCGTCCCATGCAGACTCACAGCAGAACGGATCTTGCGCGCAGACACACGCTGCAATCGCAGGGTCCGCGCATCCCGCCGAGCCAGTTTCGCAGCAAGCATGGCCAGTTGTGCAGCATCCCACGCGACGAATGACGAGATCGTCGATGGTGATGGCGTTCGTGTTCGCACCGTGATCGAATCGAAGGTAGACGCCATCCGACGTCCCGAGTGGAATCGTCGCTGAAAATGTCGTGCACGCGCCACCGGTCGCCGTGAGCGCGCCCAGCGTCAGCGTGGTCGATGCACTGCAAGTCACTGTGGTCGCGTTGGTAAGGGCATACTTCACAATCGTCGAAGATGCTGCGAACTGCGCGTACTTGAAACTGATCTCAATCGCGGAGCAGTTCGCTGCGCCCGTCGCGATGAGGATGATCGGATCTTCGCTCGATGCATCGAGCTTCAGCGCATTTCCAGTGGGGCAAAAGTTGGAGCCAGTGACGGTTGCACCGTTGAGGCACCAACGCACGCGAAACTCACCGTCCGTGAGATCGGGCGGCCCACTGAAAATGCCAAAATCGGTTGCGTAGAGATCGCATGATTGCGCGCGCGCTGTAGGCGACATCGCAACGAACGTCGACCAGAGGATGACGAGTGCCGCCAGAACAGCAACAACCGGAGCCACAACAGGAGCAACAACGGGAGCAACGGCCAAAGAGCGCACAAACGCCGCAAAACCAGCGCATGCGCGCCGTTGAGCCGGGGCGCAGATTGGTTGCTGCAAGGATTGCTGCATTGGTTGGAGAGCGTCCCTCATGCCTCGCGAGGAGTCTGCCTCAAACGCAGCTGGGATCCAACAGTTCGCTGCGACAATGACGGGATCGCAACTGCGAGAACCTCACAACCCGCACAGACCCACTCGACTCCACGCGCCGAGCAGCTGAAATCCATGCGCCGCGCAGCTGAAATCCACGCCTCGCGCAGCTCAACTCCACGCGCCGAGCAGCTGAAATCCATGTGCCGCGCAG
>JBEIJG010000227.1:0-5528 GCA_040380385.1 Phycisphaeraceae bacterium
CTTGCGAAGGGGCAGCCATCCTACCGCGAGAATTCGCGATCCTCCCTCTTTCGGAACTTTTTCCAAGACTTCGGGGCGCCGAAAGAAAAAGTCAGGAATGATCGCGAGCGCGGTGCCACTTCTCGGCAGGACCACGCGATCTCACGCCACCCGACGCCCGCGCATCGGGTCGAACCGCTCGCGCAATTCATCGCCGAGGAAGTTCAACGAGACGAGCGTCATCGCAATCGCGAGGCACGGCGCAGCAAGGAGCCACCAGCGGCTCTCGACGGTGTTCAGTTCGCCAAGACCGTCCGCAGCCATGTTGCCCCAACTCGGGACGGGCTCACGCACGCCGATTCCAAGAAACGAGAGGAAACTCTCAGAGAGAATCGCCGCCGGCACCGCAAGCGCCGCATAAACCGCGATTGGCCCAATGAGATTCGGCAAGAGATGCCGCAAAAACTGGCGCGCGGGACTCACGCCAATCGCCCGACACGACTCCATGAACGGCTTCGCACGGAGCGCCATCACCTGCCCGCGAATCACGCGCGCCATGGTGAGCCAACTCAATCCGCCGATCGCAATCAAGAGCGTGGCAATGTTGATCGTCTGACGTGCTGCTGGTGCCAAGTCGGCGCCTTGCTTCTCGAGGAGACCATCGACCGCAACCGCAAGAAGGACGACCAACAGAATTGAGGGGAGCCCGAAGAGAATGTCGACGATGCGCATCAACACTGCGTCGACGCGTCCGCCTGCGGCACCCGCGATCGATCCGTACACCGTTCCGACGAGCACGGCGATCGCTGCCGCGGAAAGTCCAACAAGCAAACTGATCGCGCCACCGACGAGAAGCCGCGCGAGAACGTCGCGCCCGAGTTTGTCTGTCCCAAGCACGCGGCCCGGAACGTATTGTCCCGCCGCGCGCGCCTCGTCCATGCGAGCGACCTCGGCCGCGTCCAACGTGCCCCACACGGGCGGCAAGAGATTCAGCGCGAGATTCGACGCTTCGTAGCGCGGCATTTCCGTCGCACCCGTTGCGACGGCGCCCGCACTCCAGGGCAACGTCGCGACACACGCCAGCAGAATGAATCCAAGCACAAATGCACCGATCCGGCCCGCGCGACCGAGTCGAGTGCGCGAGACCGCTCGACTCGCGGTGACCGTCGAAGATGAAGCGATCGCGCTCACGACGCGGATCCTACCGCGACAGACGCATCAGGTGCTGCCTCGCGACGCAAGCCATCATGCACCGCGATCATGCACCGCGATCACTCGCTTCGCGGCTCGCTACGTGGTTCCCCGCGTGGTTCCCCGCGTGGCTCACGTGTACCACCCTCGCCTCCACTGCGAGCGTCTCGCGGCGCGAGGGCTCGTGCGCGAATCTCCTCGACGAGTTTCGACGAGTCCGCCGCGTCGCGCTCGACTTCTTCCTTTGCGCGCGCAAGACGCGCCTCGACCGCGCGAATCTCTTCGCGCCGGACGACGAGCGTTGCAGCAACTTGCTTGGCCACCGTCGCGTCGAGCGCCGCGCGAAGTGCGGTCAATTCAGCCTCTGCCTCGGCCGTTTGAGGTGCTTCCTCTCCCGCCTCACGCATGCGATCTTCGGCACGACGCAGCGCTTCACCTGCGCGCGCGGTTTCGCCTTGCGCGCGCAGCTCGGCGATCTTCGCCTCGAAGAGACTTGGCGAACGCTCTTCCAACGACATGAGCGCAAGAATGCGCCGACCGGTCGAGCGCATCGCAGCCTTCAATTGGATGGGGTCTTGCTCGGCGCGCGTCGCCAAGGTTTTGCCCCACTCTTCAGAAACACGCGACGCGATGCGAATCGCCCGCGCGAGTTCTTCATCGGTCAACTCGCGACGTGCGAGGTCACTCAGAAACTCATCGGCCACGAGACCATCAAGAAACGGTCGATCGCGCCCACCAAATCCGCCAGCGCGCGGCCAATCGGGCGGAAGCGCACCACCCGATCTTCCACCGCGCGACGCGCGATCGCGACGAGGTGCGTCGGGCGGCTCACCATCGCGTCCGTCACTGTCACGATCTTCGCGCGTTGTTTCTTGTTCGCGCGACGTTGATGCGCTCTGCTCGGCGGTTTGCGCGCTCTGCTGCCCAGCAACGCTCGCTGGCGATGCTGCGTTCTGTGCGGACGAAACGGCCGCGGCCGCGCTTGTACCGAACAACACCGCCGCGAAACCAAACGCAAAGGCCGACGACGCGACAAGCTTCAAGCCGATCGAGCGGTTCAGCGGTCGCAGCGCGATCTGCGGTGCAAGCGGAAGTCGTGCGTTGTTTTCAACCGTGTTGCATTCACGCATGACAGACCTCCATCAGTCGTCGGAACAACGCACGAGAACCCGTGGACCGGTGCGCTCTTCTTCCGAAACCATAACGCGAAGCTCTTGCTAGTTGGTCAGCGAAGCGCGGCACTCTGCGAAACAATGGCCGCGAATTCGCCAGAAAGCGCATCAAAATCAAGATCAAGGTCGGCGTCGAGACTCGTCGAGATTCTCGACGACACACTCGACGACCCACTGAACGGCGCTGACGCGAACGAAACATCGTCGACGGACGCGGTACCTCGCATCGCGCGAGACGCACTTTGAGACGCACCCGCATCCAACGACGCCCCCTCATACGCGAGGCGCCGCGGTTCCGACAGCGCAACAACGATCGCACGTTCTGGCATCGCCGACGAACGCGAAGGGTGCAGTTCGACGAGTGCTCGTTCGTAGTGTTCCGACGTCGGAACGCGGATGAGCGCATCGCCTGCGCGAACGGTGGCCAGCCCGCTCGACGTCGATGCGTTGTCATTCGGATTCGTCGATGGAGCGGTTGAGCGACCATCGACAAGCACTTCACCCGGAGCCATCGGCTGTTCAGTCACATTCGATCGCGCGAAGACCACCGCAAGCGCGGCAACGCCGCCAACGACCGCGACGGCAGCAGCAACGCGTAGCCAAGGCATAGATCGCGGCATCGACCGCGCACGAGACGCAGCGACGCTTCCCGAAACGGTCTTTCCAGAGACGAGCGCCCCAATGTGGTTCCCGATGTGGCTACCGATGCGACCAACAACTGGTGAAACCGCGTCACCCGCCAGTGGCAACTGCAGGTCGCTTGCCGCGAAGATCCGCTCCTCGGCGTCTTGCGAGAGCCGCGCACGATGGGAACGCCCGACGCGGTTGAGTTCGCGCACCAACGCGTCAAACTCATCGCCCGCTTGGCGAGGAAGGCCGCCCGCGGCATGAGCCGCAGCATGGTCGTGGAACGCCCCGCGCACGGACTCATCATGCCCGTCGTGCCCGTCGCCGTTCGTTTCGAGGTTGTCTTGTCGGTCAGCCATGGCTGTCGTCACTTTCAACTCGCCGAAGCGAGGTCCAACCCACTCGTTCAACGGGCGATCTGCCCGAAGATTGCCTCCAACCAACGCCTTCTCCACACAATCGCCCGCAGATTTCCTTCAGGTCTCCCAACCCGCGCATCTCAACCGCGGGCCGTTCCCCTCCGCATTCACGTCGCCCCATCCCCTCGCCGCGACGATGGCGCGGGCGCCCCACCGCCAACGTCCGTGCCATCGACCCCAAGGTCTTCCAGAATCGCTTTCAGTTTCGTGAGTGCGCGGTGATGGCGCGCGAGAAGCGTTCCGACGGGCTCCTCGTAATAGTCTGATAACGCCTTAAAGCTCAGCCCGCCGGTGTGTCGGAGGTCGATGATCTCTCGGTCCGACTCCGAAAGTCGCGCCAACGCGAGCTCGAGTTTCGACCGCACTTCCGGTGCGAGGCCTCGACCGCCGCGCTCACGCGTATCCGGCATTCCAACAAACGCCTCGTCCGTCGAACTCCGCGCTTGCCGCGATCGCCGGCGCATCTCGTCACGCAATCGATTCATCGCGATGCGAAAGAGCCACGACTCGAAGCGGCCCGACTCGACATACGACGCGATTTTCGCGGCAAGCGTGCAGAACGTCGACTGCACGATCTCTTCGGAGAGTTCGTCGTCACGACATTGGGCGCGCACGATGCCGAAGACGCGCGGCGCGTAGAGCGCAACGATCGCACGCCACGCCGATGAGTCGCCTCCGGCGGCGAGCTTCAGCAGTCGCTCGAGTTCACCAGAGTTCTCCTCTCTGGAGACATCCTCACTTGAAAGGGCGTCACTCGCAACGCTTCGATTGATCGAGTTTCGAGACGCACTACCAGACGCGCCACCAGACGCGCCACCGCCGCGAGACTCATCTTGAGCCCGATCGAAGGAGGGATCGCGGTCGTCTCTGGGCATGCTTCGAACTTCGATCGAGTTCCGCGTCGCAGACGTTGCTCAGCGTAACGACGAACCCCTGCCTCGATTGCCGCGAGTTCTTACTCAATACCCAGTGTCCGCATTCTTCGGAGCGAGCACCGCGCGCGTGGCGCACACGGCAACTGTGGCAATCGCCGCGACCATCGGCGCCCTGATCTCGTTGTCGAAACACGCGTCACTCAAACCGGCAGATCGTCGATCGGCTCTTCGACCACACGAACCCGCGTCGGGGTCGCAAGTCGGCGCATGCCACCGTCGCCGCCGCCATGACCACCACTGTGCCCACCACTGTGCCCACCGCCATCGTCATACCCGCCCGGTGGCGAGGCATACGAAAGGCTCTTAAAGCGCGTGGTTGCACCGTCCCACATGAGGTTGACCGTTCCCGTCGGACCGTTGCGTTGCTTCGCGAGGATCAACTCCGCCGTACCAACCTTGTCGGGGTTCTCGTCGGCCCAGTTTGGATCGCCGCGGTGGTAGTAGTCCTCGCGGTGGAGCATCATCACAACGTCCGCGTCCTGCTCGATCGAGCCCGATTCGCGAAGGTCGCTCATGCGCGGACGATGGCCCTCGCGCTGTTCCGCCGCACGATTGAGCTGCGAAAGACAAAGCACGGGCAAATCCAGTTCACGCGCCATCGCCTTGATGCCACGCGAGATTTCGCTCACTTCGAGCTGACGACTTTCAACGCGCGAACCCGAACTCATGAGCTGCAAGTAGTCGATCGCGATGAAGCCGATACCAAATCGCTCTTTCAAACGACGCGCTTTCGAGCGCATTGCAAGCAGCGACAGACCTGGCGTGTCATCGATGAAGAGCGGAAGTCGTGAGATTTCACCGCACGCCGACATCAAGCGGCGATAGTCGTCACTTCCAAGCATGTGCTTGCGCATGCGCTGACTATCGATTTGCCCAAGCGCGCACAACATACGTTGGATGAGTTGTTGCCGACCCATTTCGAGACTGAACATCAGGCTCGGCACGCCGTTCTGCGCGACTTGCTCGATGAGGTTGAGCGCAAGCGCGGTCTTACCCATCGACGGACGCGCCGCGAGAATGATCATTTCGCCGCGCTGCAGGCCGTTGGTCATTTCATCGAACTCGCCGTAACCCGTGCGCACACCCATGAAACCCTTGCCGTCACTCGCTTCGATCAAACGCATCGTCTCATCGACGAGCTCTTGCGCCGTCGCGACGACACCCTGCTCACGCTTCTGCGCGATGCGGAAAATGCGCTGTTCAGC
>JBEIJG010000228.1:0-5475 GCA_040380385.1 Phycisphaeraceae bacterium
CGAATACAAAGTCACCTACACGTGGTAATGGGGTGCGTGGTAATGGGGTGCGTGGTAATGGGGTGCGTGGTAATGGGGTGCGTGGTAATGGGGTGCGTGGTAATGGGGTGCGTGGTGATCAAGTGCGTGGTGAAAGAATGCGTAGCGAGAGCGTGCACGGTGAGGCCTGCGTGATGGGCGAGTCTGGATGCCCACTCGCCTTCACCCGCCTTCACTCGGCCTAAACAGAGGGCTCACAGGCTCTTCACGCCCAATCAACGTCCTACTGATCGCGTCAAGCGAACCTCCGGCCTCAACCCTGGAGGTTTTTTATGAGATCGATGTTCCTCGTTGCCGCTGTCGCTTCAGCTGCGTTCACGGCTGATTCCACCTTCGCAGGTGGACCTTCCATCACGCTCAACAAACTCGCGAGCACGCCACGCGCTGGCTACGACGTTGCGGGCGCCGAAATCGTTGCCTTCGATGCCACGACAAATCGCGCGTTCGTCGTCAACGGTCTCACCAACGCGATCGACATCTTCGATCTCCAGATTCCTGGCTTCCCTGTTTCGGAAGGCGCGATCTCGCTGCTTCCGTACGGTGGCGGCGTGCAAAGCGTGGCCGTGAAGAACGGCAAGCTCGCGTGCGCCGTGCAAGGTGTTGCGAAGACGGATCCGGGCTACGCGGTGTTCTTCGATACCGACGGAACTTTCCTCGCGAGTGTCATGGTCGGTGCGTTGCCCGACATGATCACATTCACGCCTGACGGCACGAAGGCCATCACGGCGAACGAAGGCGAACCGTCCACCACCTATGCGATCGATCCAGAAGGCTCGATCAGCATCATCGATGTGAGTGGCGCGACGATTACGCAAGCAAACGTTACGACGCTCGGCTTCAACGGCCTCCCTGCAGGCACGATTGATCCGTCGATCCGCGCGTTCGGCCCAGGTAGCCCGACGATCGGCCAAGATCTTGAACCTGAGTACGTTGTCGTGTCGGCCGACGGCTCGACGGCATGGGTTTCGCTGCAAGAGCACGCTGCGCACGCGGTGGTCGATCTCACGATCCCAGCAATCACCGCGGTACGGCCCTTCGGCACGAAGAATCACGGCGCGGGTACGCCAAGCCTCACGGCCGCGACCTTCACCAATCCTCCGGTGCTCGGCACAACCGCCGCTGGTCAAGACATTCTCCTCGGCGGTTTCAGCGGTCTTTGGATCGACTCCGTCAACGCAGCAACAGGTGTCATCACCTTCTGGGCGAACACCGATCGCGGCCCGAACCTCGAGCCAGTGAACGTCGACGGCGACGCGGCGCTTGAGCGTCCATTCGCGCTGCCTGCGTTCCAACCACGCATCGTGCAGTTCACCTACGACCCCGCAACGAGCGCGCTCGCATTCACGGGCACCATCTTGCTGCGCAAGCCCGATGGCTCGCCGATGACGGGTCTGCCGAACATCCAAGGCGTTGGCACCGGTCTCGCGTACACCGACGAGCAACCGATCGACCTCTTCGGCAACACGATTCCGAACGATCCGCTCGGCGGCGACCTTGAAGGCGTCGTGCGCACCGCGGACGGCAATATCTGGATGTGCGATGAGTACCGTCCTGCGCTCTATAAGTTTGACGCGACTGGTCTGATGCTCGATCGCTTCGTGCCCGCGGGATCGAACGCGTTCGGCGTCAATGTCGGCACCGAAGCGTTCCCTGCGGTCTACGCGCAGCGCCGCGACAATCGCGGTTTCGAAGCGATCGCGGTGTGGGACAACTTCGTCTACTGCTTCGTGCAGAGCCCACTTGATAACCCAGACGTTGCAAACGATGCCAACTCGAAGACGTCGCGCAACACGCGCATCGCGAAGTTCAACACGGCGACGAACACCGTCGTTGCTGAGTACATCTACGTCCTCGAAGGTGGACAGAGCGACAAGATCGGTGACGCCTGCGCGTTCGCGCCGGGCAAGTTCCTTGTTGTTGAGCGCGATAGTGCTCTCGGTTCTTCCTCGCTGAAGAAGATCTTCCAGATCGACCTCGCAGGCGCGACTGATATCTCGACGCTTCCCCCAGCGATCGCTGGCCCCGGAGGCACGCTCGACAAGATGACGCCTGCGCAACTCGCAGCGGCAGGCATCGTTCCGGTTTCGAAGACCGTGCACGTCGATCTCGCAGCGGTTGGTTACGCGAACTACGGCGACAAGGTCGAAGGTCTTGCGATGCGCGATCCGGCGACGCTGTTCGTCATCAACGACAACGATTTCCGCATGCCGCTCACGTTTGATCTCGCGACGGGTACGTTCCCAGTGAACGCCTCCGCAGTGCCAACGACGCTCGGCATGATCACCTTCTCGGGCAATGGTCTCGATCCAAGCGATCAAGACGGCGTGAATCGCATCGCCGGCTGGCCAGTTGAAGGCGCGTACCAAGCCGACGGCATGGCCTCGTTCGTTTCGGGTGGCCAGCAGTACTACGCCACCGCAAACGAAGGCGACTCGCGTGAGTGGGGCACCTTCGTCGATCTCACCACGATCTCTTCGGCGACCGTCACGCTCGACAAGCAACTCTTCCCCGGCCGCGATTGGTTGAAGGTCAACACGCGTCTTGGTCGACTCCAAGTTCGCAAGGATCTTGGCGACCTCGATGGTGACGGCGACTGGGATCGCATCGTCGCGATCGGTTCGCGTGGCATCACGATTTGGAACGCGAGCGGCGCGCGCGTGTGGGATTCGGGCGACTTCTTCGAGCAGTACACCGCGACGCAGTTCCCGCTGAACTTCAACGCAAGCAACACCAACAACACGCGCGACAACCGCAGCCGTGCGAAGGGCCCAGAGCCGGAAGGCGTGGCGTTCGGCGAGATCGGCGGTCGTCCGTATCTCTTCGCGATTTGCGAGCGCGTCGGCGGCATCTTCGCCTACTCGGTCGACAATCCAGCTGCGCCTGTCTTCGAGGGCTACATCAATTCGCGTGACTTCGCGTTCGCGCCGAATACTGCCGGCGCCGGCGACCTCGGTCCTGAAGGCATCGCGTTCGTCTCTGAAAGCGACAGCCCGACTGGCAAGGCACTGCTGCTCGTGGCACACGAAATCAGTGGCACGCTCGCTGTGTACGAAGTCGCGCGCGTCTGCGATACCCCTGGCGACATCAACGCTGACTGCATCGTGAATGCTGCGGACCTCGGCGAGTTGCTCTCGCAGTGGGGCCCATGCGGCAAGGGTGCGTGCAGCGCAGACCTCGACGCCGATGGCGAAGTCGGCGCGTCCGACCTCGCAACGCTGCTCTCGAACTGGGGCTGAGTTTCCGCGATAAATCTGAGTTCTTCTCCGGCCGAGGCACGTCCTCGGCCGGTTTCTTTTTTGGCCCGATTTGTGCGCGTTGCGCTGCGTGGCGGCCGCTTTTGAGAAGTTCGCTTGGGATGTGAGAGAACACCGTCGCTTGCGCGGACTCCTGTCGTCGGGGTCGTTCCCCCCGGCCATTTCTGACGAGGAGTACCTATGCGACCGTTGTTTGTCGATCCGAAGCGGATCGCCCCGGCTGTGGCATCCAATTCTGAGCCCCGAGTGTCGCGTATCGCTCGCGGTCTTGCGCTACGGGCCTGTACTGCTCCGCGCGTGCGCCAAAGCGCACTCGTCGCCGTCATGCGCAAGCCTTCGCAACTTCCATCGCTGGTAGCGGCGCGTGTCGTCGCAGGCCTCCGCGCGCGCGGCGACGCAGTTTACGTGGTTGAACTTCCTGCGCGCGAATTTGCGCAATTGGTCGCACTCGGATGCGTCGCGGAGGCGGACGTCTTTCGGTGTCCCGCTGATCGAACGGCGACGTTGGTGCTTGCGGTCGATGCAAATGACCACATGCACGGGTTGTGCGTAGAGAGCGAGTTCAATCCAGCGCACCTCGGGCATGGACTCGTACCCGACTTCACGGATCAAACTTTCGCGCAGACGCGGTGGCTTCCGATCGCGGCGTCTGGAGTGGCCGGCGAGTGTCGTCCACTTGCAGCAGTGCTGCACGAAATTCGTGAGTACGCGCGTCGATACGCGATGCCGAATCTGATCTTCGTCGATGATGCATTGAACAACGAAGACAACACGTTCGCGGCGTTGGTCGAGACGATCCAAGATCACGCGACTGGTGTGCAGTGGATGTCCGCAGTGCGTGTGGGCGCGAGCGATACCGACGGACTTTCGCGTCGGCTCATGCGCCGCGCTGCAATCGCGGGTTTGCGTCAAATCACCTTTCGCGCGACCGATGAGTGCGCCGACGCGCGCGTGAAGGAACTCGAGAAGTACGCGCGCGAAGCTGGAATCAGGACGAAGTGCGCGAGCGAGGCTCAAGCGCTCAGTCTTTCGCCTGCTGCGCCACGCACGACGCCAGCGTCGCATTCCTTCAAGCAAACGGTGCAACCAAACGCCTTCGTGGACGCGCGCGCCGCTGTTCCCGCAGATTGCATTCCATTGAAAGATTGAGGAGTTTGAGATGTCACTTGAAACAGCATTCCGCGTCGCTTCGGCCACGAGTCCACTTCGCCAGCGGCTGCGCACGCTTTCGCTCGCGGAGAAACTCGCCGAAGCGGAAGCCTTCATTCGACAGTTCTACGCGGAGAACAATTTGGGTTCCGATGCCTGTGAAGCGAGGCTTTGCGAAGTTCGCACAGCACTCGAGTCGTTCAATCACTACGAGCACACCACCGAGGAGCTCGCGTTTGGCGCGCGTGTCGCGTGGCGCAATCACGCGCGCTGCATCGGCCGACTCTTTTGGAAATCGCTCGTCGTCGTCGATCGACGTGAAGTCACGGATCCTGCAGAAATCGCAGCATGTTGCGCGGAGCATCTTCTTTCCGCGCGCGGCGTGAGTGCGAGCGATTCGGGAGCTTCGCCCACGTCCGGTGGTTCCGGAGGCATTCGATCGACGATCACGATTTTCGCGCCTGTGCGAGGCGATCGTATGCCTGCGTATATCGAGAGTCGGCAACTCGTGCAATACGCGGGCTACCTCGCGGAAGACGGCTCGATTGTTGGTGACCCTGCAAGCATCGAAGCGACGCGCATGGCCATCGAACTTGGTTGGAATCCACCGGCGCAACGCAGTCGCTTCGATGTGTTGCCGCTCCAGATTTGCGATGAACACGGTCAACGACATCTCTTCGAGTATCCAGACGGGGTGGTGCAAGAGGCGCTCATGGAGCATCCCACGCAGCCAGCGTTCGCGTCGCTCGGGCTTCGTTGGTACACCGTTCCTGCGGTGAGTTCGATGGTGCTTTCGATCGGCGGTATCGAATATCCATGTGCACCGTTCAACGGCTTCTACATGGCGAGCGAGATAGCTTCGCGGAACTTCGCAGATGTCGCACGCTACGACCAACTTCGCGCGGTGGCAGAAGTGCTTGCGATCGACACCACGCGTCCTCTGTGGAAGGATCGTGTTCTTACGGAACTCAACGAAGTTGTGCTTTACTCCTTCAAGAAGGTTGGCGCGACGATTCTCGACCATCACACGGCG
>JBEIJG010000229.1:0-5463 GCA_040380385.1 Phycisphaeraceae bacterium
CGCGCCAGTCTCGCGCGTCGCACTTGAGTCGAGTCGGAGCCGCGAGTTCCTCGGTCGGAATGTGCGCGAATTCCGGGTCACATTTGCCGTCGATCTTGAGAAGCGTTGGGCGTTACCGCCGATTGCAGACGATGCGCTTGCAGCACATGGATCGCAAGCAACAGCAGATGGATCGCAAGAAACAGCAGGGGGTGAGCCGTGAGTACGCGAACTCTCTTCTCGCGTCGCACACTTCGCTCGCGGTGCCCATCGGGTGTTTCACTCGCGGCCTTCGGGTGCTCGCTCGCGGTATTCGCCTCAGTGATGACGCTGGCGGTGTACCCCGCATGGATGCGTGCGGAGGCGCGCGCAACCGAGTCGGGTCGTCTTTTGGCGAGGGCATCGCAGCTTGCGGCACTGGAGTCTGAGCGTGACCGATTGCGCGAAGATCTGAAGAACGCGCGTAGTGCGAGTGAACGGGTACTTCGTCAGATTCCCACGGAGTCCGAGCAAGGATCGCAAGTGGGTGCACTCATGCGCACGCTCGCGGTTGGAGCGAGTTCGGAAGTTGAGAATCAAACAATCGTCGCAGGAGAGCCTGTTCCAGCGCTTCTGAAGGAAAGTCGTTTCCGCGCGATTCCACTCACGGTCGAGATGCATGCGAGTTTCTCACGTGTGATGGAAATCCTCGCGCGTGCAGAGGGCGATCGTCGACTGGTGCGGCCGATTCGAATTGAGATCACGCGTCCACAGGCGAGAACAGGGTCAACTTCAGGGCGCGTGATGTCGGAAGAGTCCGGCTTCGTCGAAGCGCGGCTTGAACTTGATGCGGTGTATGCGACGGGTGAAGAACCTGCTTCGGAAGCGATGAAGGAGTTCCCACGATGAAGTACGGCACACAAGACAATTCCGATCCATCGAATGTTGGAACAGCCGCGTCTCTCAAGGTGAACGCAAGTTCGTCAGCAAAGAGCCAAGCCAGCGCGTGGCGATGGATTCGTAGTCGCCGGGGCGCAATCACGTTTCTTGCGGTTTTCGCCGTCGTTGCTTGGGCGAAGCCAATGGGACTTCTGCTGTGGGCGCGCATCCGCATTCTGACGAGCTTGCCAAAAACGGCGATCGCGGATGACCCGACTTCCGCAAATGCTGCTCCTGAGCCTGAATCGCCTCTCGACTTTGATCCCGGACTCGGCACCACGAACGAGATTCGCACCGATCCCTTTCGGATTGACCCGCACACGTTCCCCAAGCTGAACCCGGTTGCACCAGTTGCGGCTCCTGTCGCGCCTCAGCCCAAGGTTGAGCCGTCGACAGCCGATGAAGCGAGGCGTGATGCAAGTCGGGCTGCCGGCAGGCAGGCGGATCGATTCCGTCTTCAGTCTGCAGGCAAGGGACTCTCCATGGCGGTGATCGACGGGAGGACGTATCGAGTCGGCGACGTGCTCGAGAGCACCGACGGCTTGCTTTTTACGCTCGTTGAAGTGCGCGACAGCGCCGCGTTTGTGGAGTGGGAAGGCGAGCGGTTCGAACTTCGGTTGCGAACGCCTGCAGGTGCGGGCAGCGCGGCCGGCAACGGGGGAACGCGCGAGTAACGCGCACGGAGTTCGGAGAACTCCGCAACGGCCGTCCGAGACGGCGACGAAAGGGACTTCGGGAACACGCCATGACGAACTTCAACACGGACATGACTGCGGCCTTCACGACGCACCCGCGGACGATCGCGCTTCGCCGGTTCGCGTTCATCGCGACTGCGGCTGCGTTCGCGCTGCAAACGCCTGCGTGGGCGCAGGACTCGAAACCTACGAGCGCTGCTGAAAAACCAGCGGGAAACGCGCAAGTCAAGCCAACGGAAGGTCAGGCGGTCGCTGAGACCTTCACGGTGCAGTTCCAAGACACCGACATCTTGCAGGCGCTGCAGATGTTGTCGATGCAAGGTCGACGCAACATTGTTGCCGCGAAGGGCGTCTCTGGAACTGTGACTGCGAATCTCTTTGATGTGACGGTGATGGAAGCGCTCGATGTTTTGCTGCGCGCAAACGATCTTCGCATGGAAGAAGCAGGAAACTTCATCTACGTCTACACACGTGATGAGTGGGAAGAAATCTCGCGCAGCCGGATGAAGAAGGCGAGTCGGAACTTTCCACTTGAATATCTCAACGCGAAGGACGCGGGTGAATTCATTGCGCCGCTGCTTTCGGAAGCAGGCAAGGTTTCCTTCGTCGGTGATGTCGAGAAGGGCTTTCAGCCGTCATCGACCGATGGCGGCAGCGACAGCTGGGCATTCCAAGGAATGCTCGTTGTCAGCGACTTTCCCGAGAATTTGAAGGCGATCGAGACGCTGCTCACCGAGATCGATACACCGCCGGCACAGGTCGTGGTTGAGTCGACGATTGTCTCGTCGAAGGTTGATCAGAAGGATGGATTCGGCGTCGATGTCTCCGTCATCGGAAACCTCGATATCGCCGATCTCACCAATCCACTTTCGGGCGCGAACGACCTCTTCACGGGCGATGTCGGCAACAACGGCCAAGTCGCAAACTCAGTGAATACCGCCGTTGCGGGCTGGGATCGTGAATCAACGCTGCGTGTCGGTGTTGTTTCCGACGACGTTTCCGTCTTCCTTCGCATGCTCGACAGCGTGACAGATACAACGGTGCTCGCACGTCCACGCGTCATGGCGCTGAATCGCCAGCGAGCGCAAATTCTCATCGGTCGTCGCGTCGGTTACCTCACATCGACGACGACGCAAACGTCGACGACGCAATCGGTCGAGTTCCTCGACTCGGGTATCAAGCTCATCTTCCGGCCGTTCATCTCGTCGGATGGTTCGATTCGCATGGAACTCGCGCCGAGCTTGTCGGATGCCAAGATCGAGAATCTCACAGATTCGCAGGGCTCTGAATTGCCCGTGCCAAACGAAGACACGAGTGAAATTGTCACCAATGTGCGCGTGAAGAGCGGACAGACGCTCGTGCTCGGTGGTCTCTTCAAGGAAGACACCAAAATCGAGCGCCGCCAGGTTCCGGGTCTCGGCGATGTTCCGATTCTCGGCAACGCCTTCAAGGGTTACGACGATCAGCTGAAGCGCGAGGAGATCATCTTCCTTGTGACGCCCACGATTGTGAAGGACGATGTCGCGAAGGTTTGGGCAGATGAAGCAGAGCAGTTTGCTTCGGCTGTTCGGATTGGGTCGCGCGAGGGGTTGCTGCCCTGGTCGCGTGATTCGCTCACGACAGCGCAAAATCAGCAGGCCATCGATGCGCTTGCGAAGGGTGACCGTGATCTTGCGATGCACCACATCGAGAACTCCCTGCGCCTTTCGCACAACCAGCCTGAAATCATTCGTATGCGCGAAGAGCTGCGTTCAGGTGGAAGTGCGTCGCAGGCCGACTATGAACGCAGCATGCTGCAGCGCATGATTGAGATGAAACTTGATGATGCATCGACCGATGAGCCCGCGAAGCAATCGTCGGCGAATCCGAGCGACTCAGAATCCCGAGCGATGATGGGCGCCACAGATACATCAGGCACGGGGACATCAGCCGCAGAGTCATCAGTCGCTGAAACTTCATCGGCGGTCGCGTCCAACGCAGCTCTTTCGCTCGACATGGAGCCCGCGGCAGAAACGACATCGACGACTGCGAATGCATCCATCGAACTTGAGTCAGAGATGCCGGAAGAAGCGAAGTCGTTGACTTTCGAAACCGCCGACTTTACGCGTTTCGAATCATTCTCGGTCGCGCCACGGGTGCCAACATTCCTCGAGTGGCGTCGTTGGACCCCCGACTATTTCGGCGAGATGTACTGGGATCGCATCGCGGCGATTTCCGAGCCTGACGCTCAATAATCGCTCTCAAAGCGCCGACAAATCGACAGGACGCGCCGCGCCCAATCCGGGCGCGGTGTCGTTTCTGAAATCTGGAGTAGCTCATGCGCCACCTGAAGTCGCTTTCCTTGCTCTCGCTCTCGGCTGTTGTCGCGCTCACTGCTTGCGCACCGCGAACCTCTGGTATCGAGGCACGACGTGAAGCAGACGAGCGATTCCGTCGTACGACGAGCCTTGTGAGTTTCGATCAAGCGAAGCAAGCATTCGAAACGGGCGAGCTCGACAAGGCGCGCAAGGAAGTGGAATCCGCGATCGCGCGCAGCGACAAAGAAGCGAAGTACTGGTCGCTTTTGGGCCGTATCGAGTTGGAAGCAAAGCGTCTCGAGCGTGCGCTGACGGCGTTTGGCAAAGCGATTGAGAATGATCCGTCGCTCGCCGAACCCTATTACTTCCGCGGCATCGTGCACCAGCGATGGAACGATCTTGCGAAGGCCTCGGAGGACTATCTCAAGGCATCTGAACTTGCGCCAGAGAAGGTCGCGTATTTCTTGGCAGCGGCTGAGGTGATGGTCGCGCAGCGTGAACTTGATGAAGCGCGCATGCTTCTACTTCCGCGACTGGCGCAATTCGAGCACAACGCCGCGATGCACGAACTTCTCGGCGACATCTCATTCCTCAAGAACGACGATGCTTCCGCTGCGCGCAGTTACGAGCGCGCACTTGTGATTGATGCTGAAGCGCCGTTGCTCGCTGAGAAGCTCGTCGCTGCGTACTTCCGTGCGGGCGAGTGGCAGCGTTGTCTCGATGCAGCGCGCCGACAACGCGCGATTGTGGCGAAGGAATCAAACGGTCGCCGCGCGGAAATTCCGAATGAGGTCTATCGCCATGAAGGTCGTGCACTCACGATGCTTGGACGCATGGCCGAAGCGCGTGCGGTTTTTGTCGAAGAGACGCGGGCATATCCCGAAGACGCGGAAGCATGGCGCGACCTTGCGACGGCGGCGCTTTCGAGCGGCGATTTGGCGCGCGCTGAGCAAGCCGCCGACCGACTGGTCGCGCTGAAAGCAACCGATTCGCGCGGCTATACGTTGCGCGGCATGGTCGCGGAAGGTCGTGGTCGCACCGAAGAATCCATTCGGTGGCATCGACTCGCTGTCGCGAAATCGCCAAAGGACGTTGAAGCGCTTGTCGCGCTTGGCCTCGCCCTCGAAAGCGCGGGCAAGCGCCGAGAGAGTCTCGAAGTACTGGGCGAAGCGATGAAGCTTGATCCAGGTTCCGTGCTCGCACGTCGCGCTTTCGCCGGCGTGACGAACGATTGACCGCATCCATCGGAGGATTTGTGCAGGGCGATTCGTCCACGATGCGTCTAGGAAAGCGTGCGACTGCGCCCACGGCGACGCGGGCCCCGTACGTCACGATTGCACTGGCGATCGTTGCTGCAGCGCTGCTCGCACACTTCGGAGATGCTTCGATGGCGCCGTGGCTCATGGGCGCAGCCGCCGCGGCACTGGGGGCGGCTGTCGTTCTCCTACAGTCCACGCGTCTTACAACGTCTGACGAGCATGTGCTCGCGACGGCTCCCTCAGCACTCACGGTGCGCCCGAGCGATGCTGAGGTGATCCTCAAAGCGCGCGCGGTTGAACTCCGCGCCGAAGAAC
>JBEIJG010000230.1:0-5462 GCA_040380385.1 Phycisphaeraceae bacterium
GATTTCCTCCTCGACGTCCTCGCGACTGTGCGCCGGGATGTGGAGTTCACGATCTACGGATTGAAGGAAAACGAAGCCTATTGGCAGCAGTGTCAGCAGAAGATTGCCGCGCTGCCTGCCAACATCCGAACGACGTACGACGGCGCGGTCCTACCCGACGACGTGCCACAGGCATTCTCGAAGCACGACCTGTTCGTGTTCCCGTCACGTGGTGAGAACTTCGGTCACGTTGTCCTCGAGTCGCTCTCTGCTGGAACGTCCGTGTTGGTGAGTGACCGTACGCCGTGGCGCGGCGGCGAGACTGATGCGCTTGAGGTGCTCACGCTCGACCAGCGGGACGCGTGGCGTGATGCGATCGAGCGATGGGCGGTTCTGAATACAAAGGACCGAAAGAGCCGCCGCGCGAACGCGCTCGCATTTGCGCGTGATTACATGGAGAACCGCGCGGGTGTGAAGGAGTGCCGCCAGTTCTTCCTCAACGCGATGGGACTGCCCGCCGACCTCTGGATCACGACGCAAACGCCAGCTGCCAAGCCCGTGGCTGCATCACGCCCAACACGCAGCATTCCAAAGAGTTCGTCGATGTCGCCTCTCAAGCGGGGACATCCCGACGTGCAGCCAACTCCGGCACTTGCGAAGCGCTCCGTGGCGTGAACTGGCGCGTTGATCCTCCGCGTTTGGCAGGCCCGCAAACAGAAGGTGCGCATTTCATGTGCACTGCGGTGTGACGTGGAAAGCCCCGCGAGCGCCCTGTCAATTCGAGTGGCGTGTCGCGCGCAGTGCGTCGTGCATCGCAACCAGTTCGTCCCACGCACCGTCAAACGCCCACGCGTAGTTTTTCCATCGACCGATGGCTGCACGACTGATCGGACGACGAACCTGGGCGTGTGAAAGCGTCGCTGCGACGCGCGTCCCTTGTTCCGGATTCAGCACTCGCTCATCCATCGGAAGCCCCATGCGCTCAAGGCACCGCGCGGCAAATCGCGCTGGATCTTCCACGAGATCTTCGTACGCCATGCGCTCATGCGCGATGTCGAGCACCTCAAGCGCACGCGGCACAATCTTGCGCTGCCATTGGATGATCTCACGAATCGCAGCGAGATCGCCCATCCACGGATTTGCTGCCACGTTGAGATGCGAGAAATAGAGACTCGTTGCGTTGTCGCGCGGATCGCGATCGATCGCGAGCCCGATCGCGCCAGGGAATATCGCGGCAATCTCAGGAAGCGAACTCCACGCGAGCAAACTCTTGTCAAACGTCCACTGCGCGCCCGACTTCATGAGCGCGCGCGCACCAACAAGATACTCCTCGCGGAGCCGCGCGAAGGTCCCGTCCGAAACGAGCGTCGCCTTCTGCGGCCACACCGTCGTCGCTGCGAGATGCTTCCGAATCGCGCCGAGACCGGTGTACTCACCGATGCCACCGATGGCGGGATGGCGATCGAGCATGTGCTCGAGCAGCGTTGTTCCAGAGCGCGGAAGCGCCACGACAAACGCCGTTCGTACATCCCCATCTTTCACCGCGCAACGCTGCTTGAAGTGACCCGCCCCTTTCTCAAGGAGCGACCATTGCAGAACAAGTGGACCAACCGAAGATTCTGTGTCGGCCGGCGGCGCGGTGGTGCGATGCACCTCGCTCATCAGGTCGAATGCCTCGCGATATCGCGCTGCGCGGTCGAGAAGTTCCGCCGCCTCGAAGCCCGCGTAACGACGCGTCACAACGGGCGCCGTACTGCGCCAAATCGCGAGAAAAAGCCTCGATGCCACGCTCACGGTTTTCAACGGCGGCCGCGCGTGCGACATGCAGCGTCGCCCGCGCATCTTTCGCCCAAACACCTCCCGCACGCACCATCGCCGCGAGTTCATCACGACGTCCCGCGTAGTGGTACGCATCAAGCAGTGAGAACGCAGCTTCGACGGTGTGCGGCCCACGTCCACGCGCGGCGCGCTCGAGCATCGCGATTGCCTCATCCGCGCGCCCGTTGCGGAACTCGTACCGACCGCGCACGAGCAAGAGATGCTCATCGTTTGGCGAGAGTTTCGCAGCGAGTTCGAGTTCGCGCCCGGCCTCTGCTTCGAGGCCAAGTCGCACCAGCGCGCGCGCGCGGCCGAAGCGACCGAGAAAACTCTGCGGCGACTGCTTGAGCAACTCATCGGCGGCATCAAGTGCACCGCGATTGTCGCCCGCGGCGATCAAGCGTTCAATACGAGCGGCGGGTGTTTCCTTGGCGGCCATGGGTTGGTTAGTTTACGGACGTGGCACCGACAACCGGTGCCTCCGATGCACGCTTCCGCCTTTCGTGCGAGGGAATGCCGCCGCGCTGCGCGGCGTCCCGACCAACCGCACCAACGGAATCTCAGAGCGAGAACTCCACGCCGGAGCCTCACCCACGGACTTCGGGCACGGACTTCAGCCACGGACCTCAATCACGGACCCCACCCGATGCACCGACCATACGGACGCGACTACTGGCGTGAGATCCCGGCACAGCCCCGCGAGCCCTCGGGAACCACGACGCGCGATGCCGATGACTCGGTGCGCGTCGCGACGCTGGTCGATGCGATCGAGGCGGCGACCGCGCTCGCGCGGCTCCAGACACTCGTCCTGAGCGGCCTCCGATCGCCGTTCGCGCCCTCTCGATCGTCCAGCGGCACCACTCCGAACGAGCCACACCTCGGTCCGACGCTCGATGCGCTTCCCTCGCTCGCATGCGCGATTGCGGCGGTCCGTACGCTCGACGCGCCCCGCGAGGCGGCACGACCCGCGGTCAGGCTCGATGCGAAGGCCCGCGAGTTGGCGTCCCAGGCCGAACGGAACGCACGCGAGGCCGCGCGGCGGCTGCGCGGCCGCTGGGAAGAGTGGCTGCGGATCTTGTCCGAGACGCTCGTCGTGCCCGACACCACGCACCTTCCGTCCTCGGCTCGGTCTGCGACGCCGTGGATGACACCTGCGCAGGTTGAACTCGCTCGCGAAGCGGGATGTGCGCATGCCGTCGATCCATTTGCGCTCGCCGAGGACGACCGGCTGCAGGCCGAGGCGCTCCTTCGTGCGCATCGCGCGTACGTCGCAGCACACATCGCGGAGGCCTTCCGCGGCGGGTCCCGGAGGGAACCGCGCGGACTCAATTCGATGCGAAGCGTCGACCGTTGGACACGCTTCGCGGAACTCGCCGATGCGATCGACGCGACGAAGCAGCGCAAGTTCGGCCTCGCCGTCTCATGGGATTGGGTGCCTGAACCCTCGGCCAGCGCCGCGCCGCGAACAACTCCTCCGAAGTGCGTCTTCGGCGCGCTCCGGATCTGCGCGCCGACCGACCCGGCCTGCGCCATGTCGTTCGAACTTCCCGACCGCCCGACGACGGAACGCCTCCGCGATCACATCGCGCGGCTCCGCGCCTTCTCCGGTGACTGGCTCACTCTCGTCCACCGACTCGGCCGGGAGTGTCGGCATGTCGACTGGGGCTCCTGCGCGCTGGGATGGTCGACTGCCGGGAAGAAAGTGTGTGCCGGCCGGCCGGCGCGCGACGAGGGCCCCGACATCGCCGCATCGCTTCAACGCTCGGGCTTTCGAAGCTTGTGGTTCGACGCCGACATCCTCGGCGCACCGGACTGACGGATCCGCCGGGCTTCAATCCGCGCGGCATCCCGACGCGGATTTCGGGCCTTCGGCGATCCCTCAGACAGAACCTATCCGACCTCGCCCCACGCGGCGAGGATGCGTGCCAAATCCTCCGCATCGACCGACCCGCTTCCATCGAGATCTGCTGGCCCACTCCCTTCGCCCCAATCAGAGAGAACGCGCGCAAGATCCGCAGCGTTGACCACACCGCTGCAGTCGATGTCCTCCGCCAGTTTGCACGGCGTTGCGAGCGCGGCGTTGTAGAACGCCCAGTTCTGCAGGCCGAGGCCGGAGAGCACGCCCGACGGATTGTGGCCGACGCCCTGTACCACCGTGTATTGGTGCGGGATACCGAGATCGGTGAGGTGTGCGTCGAAGTCGACGTTCATCGGGACAAGCGCGTCGAGTGAGCCGATTCCCTGGCGAATCTTCGTCTGCGCCGCAACAAGCGCTTCAGCGCGATCAATCGCGATCGACCATGGGTGCTGTGTGAGGTAGTACGTGCGGTCGCTGCCCCACACATCTTCGTAGATCTGGGCCCGCAACTTCGGCGGCGTGGTGGTGTTGTCGGGAGCCTTGAGGAAATCGAGTTGGATCGGTCCCGCGCCGAGCATCGATACGCCGGCGAAGAGATCAGGCCTGCGCAGGCCAAGCCGACCAGCGCCCTGTCCGCCCATGCTGAAGCCATCCAGAATGCGACCGCTTCGACGTGCGATCGTGCGGAACGTTGCGTCGACGTGCGGAATGAGGTCGTCGATCACGACTGATTCCATCGGCACGTCGCCGTCCTTTGAGTCGCACCACATGCTGTAGGCCATGCCGTTCGGAAACACGATGAGCATTGGTGGGATGCGGCCCTGCGCCATCGCCGTGCCGAAGTAGTTGGCGAGATTGTCGATGCCGAGCGTGCCGTTGCCCGAGCCATGCAGCCAGTAGAGCACGGGGAATCGCGCGGTCGTCTGCGCGGTGTACTGCGGCGGCAGGTAGATGTGGAAACTCACTGTGGTCGCAGCGGCCGTGCTCTGGAACGTGCGGTATTGAAGCCCAGGCGCGGTGACGGGCGGGGTCGTCCACTGCGCGTGAGTGGAGCCACTCACGGCGAGTGCGGCGGTGACCGCGAGGCTGGCGCAGACGGCGAACTTCGCGACGTGCTGGCGGAGGTGGCATGATCGAGTGCGGGATCTGGTCATGGCGTACTCCATCGAAAGGGTGCCGCGGAACGTCGACCGCGCACGGCGAACGTCGAAAGGATCGGCAAGATTGCCTTTGTTTCAAACAAAAACACAGCCCCGGCACTTGGCCGGGGCTGTGAGACACACACAGGAAGATCTCTACCGTTGGTCACTCAGCGGCGGCGACGCGCGGCGAGACCCGCGAGGCCGAGGAGCGCGATCGCGCCTGGAGCTGGGACGACATCACCCGAGACGATGATGTTGTCGATACGGTTGGTACCACCGGTCGCGACCGTCGAAAGATTGACGAAGCGGAAGGTCAGGCTCGACTGATTGTCGGCGCCCGCGATGCTCGCGATCGTGGTCGTGAAGGCACTCTGCACGCCGTTCACGACCGACCACGCGAGGGTGTTCGTTCCGGCCAGGCCAGCCTGAATCACCGTGTAGCTCGCGAGGATGGTGCTGAAGTTCGTGCCGTCCGTACTCATGTCGACGCGGAAGCTCGACGGACCGGTGCTCGAGCGGGTCTGATCCCACGAGAGGTAGATGTCGCTGAAACCGCTGGTCGAGACCGCGATCTGGTAATAGTCGCCGACCGACCAGCTGTTGCTCGAGAAGGAATACTGCGAGCCGTTGCCCGCTGGAGTCGACCAGGTGGTCGCGGTGAGCGC
>JBEIJG010000231.1:0-5448 GCA_040380385.1 Phycisphaeraceae bacterium
CGATGGCTCGCTCGTCTGGGATAGCGGCGACCAGTTCGAGCAGGTCACCGCGGTCGTGTCGCCGACGCGCTTCAACGCAAGCAACACCAACAACACGCGCGACAACCGCAGCGACGACAAGGGGCCCGAGCCCGAGGCGATCACGACGGGTGTCATCGCGGGCCGCACGTATGCCTTCGTGGGCCTCGAGCGGATCGGCGGCATCATGGCGTACGACGTGAGCAACCCATCGACGCCCGAGTACCAGCTGTACGTCAACTCGCGCGATTTCAATGTCGCCACGAATACCCCCGCCGCCGGCGACCTCGGCCCCGAGGGCGCGGTCTTCATTCCTGCTGCGATGTCGCCGAACGGACGCAACCTCGTCGTGGTGTCGAACGAGATCTCGGGCACGCTGTCCGTCTGGGCGGTCGACCCGATCTGCGAGACGCCGGGTGATCTCAACGCCGACTGCGTGGTCGACGCTGCCGACCTCGCCGATCTCCTCAGCGCGTGGGGTGCCTGCGGCAAGGGCGCCTGCAACGCCGACATCGACGGCGACGGCGAGGTGGGTGCGGGCGACCTCGCGACCCTGCTCAGCAACTGGGGTTGAGCGCGGGGCGTGATCCTGTGATCGGGTGGCGGCCTCGCCGCATCCCCGCTCAACTCTCGAAGCACCGCGCGTTCGTTCATTTCACGCGTCCCTGTCCCCGGGTCACTTCGGCCCGGGGACTCTCCTTTTTGGATTCTCTCTTTTTGCACCAAACTTTTTCCGAACATCGGGGAGTCGCGCAAAGCGTCGGTATCGTCGCGCCCCATGGGAAAGACACGCATCGAATTTTTGTGCCGTGACTGCGGCGCCAATCACCCGAAGTGGCAGGGGAAGTGCCCAGATTGCGGCGCTTGGGACAGCCTCGAGAAGTTTGCCGTTGAGGTTGAAGCGACGAAGCCGGGCGCCGGACCGATTTGGGGCGGCGCTGATGGCGCCACGCCGGAGGAAGCCGAACTTCTTGCGCGGTCGGGCATCGGTCGCGCGGTTGCGCTTTCGGAGGTCCCCGAGGCGCAGGTGCCGCGGATCCCGACGGGGATCAGCGAGTTCGATCGCGTACTTGGCGGCGGGGTTGTACCCGGTTCGGTCATGCTTCTCGGTGGCGATCCAGGCATTGGAAAGAGCACGCTTCTGATGCAGGTGGCAGCATCGATCGCGGTGGGTGGAGGGATCGCGCTCTACGCGTCGAGCGAAGAGAGTCCGCAGCAGGTGCGATTGCGCGCGGAGCGACTTGAGCCCGTCGTGCGCGCAGGCGGAGCGAAGGCGCTTGGGGAGCGGCTATTGGTGCTTGGCGAGACGAATGTCGCGCGCATCGTTGAACAGGCTCGGCGCGTGCGCGCATCGCTCGTACTCGTTGACTCGATCCAACTCGTCCACCGCGCCGACGTGTCGGCCGCTCCGGGCTCGATCGCCCAACTTCGTCGCTGCACGCTCGACCTCGTCGCGCTCGCGAAGTCGACGGGCTGCGGTGTTGTGCTCGTCGGTCACGTCACAAAGGAGGGGGCACTCGCGGGGCCGAAACTGCTTGAACACCTTGTTGATGTCGTGCTTGGTTTCGAAGGCGATCGGCATTCAGCGCTTCGCGTCGTACGCGGTGTGAAGAATCGGTTTGGCTCAACGCAGGAAATCGGCCTCTTTGAGATGCAAGGCGATGGATTGGCTGAAGTCGAAGCGGTGCGCGTGCCGTTGGCGGGTGGGCCATCGGCGCCGGGATGCGCGTTTGTGGCGACGATGGCGGGAACACGCTGCTTGCTGGGCGAGGTCCACGCGCTTGTTTCGACGGGATTTCTCGGAAGCGCGAAGCGTCGCGCGTCCGGTCTCGATTCGAGTCGACTGGCGATGCTGATCGCGGTGCTTGAGAAGCACGGCGGCCTTCGGCTCGCGGATCAAGATGTCTTCGCGCAGGCGCTTGGCGGCCTCAAAATCGCGGAGCCTGCCGCCGATCTCTCGATTGCGCTCGCCGTGGCTGGAGCGTTTCTCCACCGCACACTTCCGCACGGAACGGTGGCGATCGGCGAGGTGGGGCTCACGGGAGAGTTGCGCACGGTGCCGCATCTCGAGCAGCGCGTGCATGAGTCACTTCGCCGAGGCGCGCGCGTCGTGCTTGTGCCGAGTTCGGCGAAAATCGGCGCGAACGTCGAGCGCGACGCGCGAAACGAACAACGCGACATTGTGAAAGTTGGCACGATTCAACGTGCGCTCGATGTACTGACACCTGTACAACGTGCGCTCACGGAAGGGCGCAGTACGTCAGATGCATTGGGCGCAGCCAAAAATGCAATGGGCTCAGCCAAAGATGCATTGGGCGCAGCCGAGCGCGGCGCCCGCACACCCCCGGCGGAATTTGCAGAGCCGAAGGCGGGAGTGAAACGGCGCGGGTAGCCCTTCTGTGGGTCGAACACGCGTGTGGAGCGATCAAGCGCAGTGCTGGGCTCGTCGGCGCACAAGATTGAAGAGGCGGATCTTGCCGACATCGCCGACAACTTTGCGTTGCAGTTGATCGTCTCTTGAAAAACGTAAAGGCAACTCGTAAAGGGGCTTATGAATCGAACGCAACGATGATTTGGGTGCGCTCGCCCAACAGGCTTTCCCCCGACTAGACGATTTGCTCACGAGTCTGTAAGTTTCCCGCTCATCAATTCGGCCAGAGTCGGCCGATGATGGAGAACCGTCCGGCCGTGTCCTTTGGTGGTCACGGAAATAGACGGACGGGTGGATGACGTGGACCGCTGAACCCGGTCCCAAAACTAGTACGGAGAGTTTCATACATGAGTCTCACCAAGACCGTCGGCTTCTTCGCCGGTACGACCCTCGCCATCGGTGGCGCGGCTTTCGGCGCTGATCAGAACAGCGAACTCGCGGCAGAAGTCGCGAACCTCAAGGCCCAGATCGCTGAGATGAAGAACTCGCAAGGCGACGCCGGGCTCACCGAGCAGCGCGCTTCTGAGATCCGCGGCATCGTCACCGACGTCCGCGCGGACGCGGACACCCGCTCGAGCCTCCAGGGCAGCGGCGCTGGCGCCGGCTACAACGGCGGCTTCTTCATGTCGTCGGCTGACGGCAACTACTCGATGAAGCTCAACGTTCTCGAGCAAGTTCGCTGGACCTTCAACAACCGCAACGACGCGGGCACCGGCGAAGATCAGACCTGGGGCTTCGAGAACAAGCGCACGCGCTTGACCTTCGGCGGCAACATGGTCGACTCGACCTGGTCGTACAAGGTTGCGTACTACTTCGCGTACTCGAACGACGTTGAATTCGACGCTGACGGCGCCGTCCTCGCGGACGCGTTCGTGTCGAAGGACATGGGCGGCGGCCTCTCGTTCACCGTTGGTCAGTTCAAGCTCCCCTTCTCGGGCGAGTACGGCACCGACGCTGGCAACCTCCAGTTCAACGATTACTCGACCATCAGCAACGCGTTTGCTGACGGCTACGGCCAGGGCCTCATGCTCTCGTACTCGGCTGACGCGTTCCGCGCTGCTGTTGCGTACGTCAACGCGCTGAGCCAAGTCGACGCTGACTGGGGCGCGGGCTCGCCTTCGGACGAATTCGCTCTCACCGGCCGCGCTGAGTTCAAGCTCTCGGGCACGTGGGATCAGTTCAACAACGCAATGTCGTTCCGTGGCGAAGAGATGGGCGTCCTCATCGGCGCCGGCGTCAACTGGGCTGACTCGAACACCGCTGGCGACGGCGACGTGTTCGGTGCAACCGTGGACGTCACCGTCGACTTCGGCGGCGCGAACGTCATGGGTGCCCTCTACTGGGACAACAACGACGACGCTCCGGGCGGCGCTGAGAACCCATACGGTTTCACCCTCCAGGGCGGCGTGTTCGTCTCTGACGACGTCGAACTCGTTGCTCGCTACGAGTACGGCGATCTCGACACCAACCTCGACTCGAACGACTTCTCGACTCTGACCTTCGGTGCCAACTGGTACATGGCTCAGAACACCGCGAAGCTCGGCGTCAACTTCGGTTACGCCTTCGACGGTATCGGCATCTGGGAATTCCCAGCCTCCGGTAACAACTGGCTTGCAGACGGCGCTGGCGAAGACGGCCAGTGGATGCTCCAGGCTCAGATGTCGTTCAGCTTCTGATTTCAGTCAGGCTTCGGCCTGCTGGACAGAGAACGCATCCACCCATCGGGCACTTCGGTGCCTGTGATCAAGGCTCAGCCGGCCGCTCCGCAAGGAGCGGCCGGTTTTCCTTTTGTCGCCGTTGATTGAGCCAAGAAGATTGAGCCAAGAAGATTGAGCCACGAATTTCAAACCCACGAAATATGGCGTGTCGCGCGCATCGCTGCCGATATTCGGACGTGCGGGGATTTCCCGCAGTTCAACCGAAGGAGCAGGCAGGATGCCGACCCAAACGCACAGGACGTGCACCCCGACGTGTCGCTCGACTCGCAACGGCCGTTTCTCGCGGTCTTCTCACGCAGGATCCCGCATCCCGGGTCCGCTTTGGACGCCGCTCATGCTCGCAGCGCTCGGCATCGCGGGTGCTGCGCGCGCAGGCGATGCGCCTTCTGCGACGGATGTCGGCGAACTGATGAAGCGCATCGAGAAACTCGAAGCGTCGAATCGCGCGCTCGCGAGCGAAGTTGAAACGCTTCGCGAGGGAAGCGACGAAGCGTGGCTCACCGAACAGCGCGCCGCCGAGATTCGTGGCATCGTGACCGATGTGCTTGCGGACAGCGACACGCGACGCAGTCTTCAGTCATCCGGCATGACTGCCGGCTGGAACGACGGCTTCTTCCTCGAAAGCCCTGATCAACGCTTCCGCATGAATGTTGGTGGTCTGTTGCAGGCTCGCTACATCTTCAGTTCCGTGCCGAACGGCGACTCTGGCGTCACCATCGACAACAACTACATCGCCGACAACGTCGAAAATCGCTCGGGTTTCGACATGCCAAACACCCAACTCTGGCTTGAAGGTCACGCCTTCGGTCCAGATTGGCAATACAAAGTGCGCGGCGAATTCTCCTCGGACGGTGAAGCGTCGCTCGGGCAGTATCCGCTCTCGAATCTCGGCAACGGCTCCGGCGACTTCGCACTGATCGATGCGTACGTGCGCACGCAACTCTCGGATGATTTCGCGCTGCGCGTCGGCCAATTCAAGTTGCCATTCGCGCGCGAACAACTCGTCGACGCGGAATATCAGCTCGGTGTCGCGCGGTCGACGGTTGTCGAGCACCTTGGCGTCGGCATTTCGCAGGGCATCGAGTTGTCGTGGATCTCTGACGATGTTCGCGCGGCCGTCGCGTACTCGAACGGCGGCGATGACAACGTCTACGGCATTCTCAAAGGTGCCGGCAGCGATCCAATCAACAGCGCGTGGGATGACGACACAGTCGACTGGGCTGTGACCGCGCGTGTCGAGTGGAAACTCTCGGGCCAGTGGCAGCAGTTCAACTCGATGAC
>JBEIJG010000232.1:0-5444 GCA_040380385.1 Phycisphaeraceae bacterium
CTCGCGACGACCGCGGGATAGATTCCGAACACAAGGCCAACGCCCGCAGCCACGATGAAGCTCACGAGGATCGACCACGTCGTCACCGCGGGCTCAAGCGTCAATCGCCCTTCGAAAGCACCGGCGAGCCACGGGAGCCGCACAAGCGCGCCAACGAGTGGCTGCAAACCCCACGAAATGCCGACGCCGAGCAGAATCCCAATGACGCCACCGAGCGTCGAGAGCGCGCCGGTTTCGACGAGGAACTGCAGCACGATGTGCTTGCGCGTCGCGCCGAGCGCGCGACGAATACCGATCTCGCGCGTGCGCTCCGTGACCGAGGCAAGCATGATGTTCATGATGCCGATGCCGCCGACGAGCAGCGAAATCGCGGCAACGACCACAAGCATCACGTTCCACACCATCATCTGGCGCTTCGCGTTTTCAAGCAGTTCCCACGGCACGACGATCTGCACATCGTTCAATCCAGGGTGTCCGCTCTCAATCACGCGTCGCACTCGCTCCGCGAGCGGAACGACCGCGTCCGTTTCCGGCGCGACCACGTACAACTCGCTCAATTCGATCTGTTCGCCGCTGAACGAACCAGATTGCCGACGCATGACCATGTCGCCAAACTGGCCTTCGGCGGTCGTGATCGGAATGTGGATGTCTTTGTTGAGGTCGCGTCCGACGAGCGCCGAACCGCGGCCGCCAGCAAGACCGATCGGTTCAAGAACACCGATCACGCGGAACACCGTGTTGTCGACTTTGATGGTCGCGCCGATCGGGTCGCGGAGGCGGAAGAACTGCTTTGCGATTTCGCTACCAATCACACAGACGGGTGCGCGCGATTCGAGGTCTTCGGCGCTGAGATAGCGGCCGCGCGGCTCGAGTCGGAGTCGCGCAACCTCGAGTAACTCAGGCGTCGTTCCGTAGACCTGACTGGTGATGCGTTGATTCTCGTACGAGACGTCGGAGCCAACGGCCTTGAGTGGCACGACGGCCGACGCGTCGGTCATCGCGCTGTTCAGGCGTCGCAAATCCTGTCGAAGCAACCCGTACGCCACGAAGAATGTGCGGGCTTGTCCAGCGTTCGCCGCTTCCGGCGGCTTCGACGAGCGCACGATGATGTTCGTCGCACCGAGCGCCGAAACCTCGCGCAGCGCGCTGATCTTGTTGCCTTCACCAACGGCCACCACGACGATCACCGCAGCGACGCCGAGAATGATGCCGAGGCTTGTCAGTGTGGAGCGCAACTTGTGGAGTCGCAAGTTGCGCAGGCCGAGGCGGAAGATCTCGAGGAAGAATCCAACAGGCATGGAATGGGCCGAAACAAGAGCGGGGCTCGTGCTGCGTTCGCCGCAGTCGAGTGGGTCGCGATGGTATCCTCCGAGGATGCACGATGACGCGCCAGAACCTGCGATTCGACTCGGCGCCGAGCGTGAGGCAGATCAAGCGTGGATTTGGCACGCGTCGATTGATGCGGTCGAAGGAACGACGCTCCACGAGTTACGGCTTTCGTGGGCCGATTACAACGTGTTTTGCCCGGACGGCACGCGCAAGCCTGCCGATGTTGGACGTGCCGTCCTTCGATTCTTTGCGCAGCATCGCGAGGCCTTTCCGTTGCGCGAACGGCTCGATGCGGCGATGGCGCGCATGCGTTTTCCAAACGCCGATCGCGCGATCATCGCGATGTTGACCTGACGTCCCTGCGCTCGCACACAGATTCAACGAGCTGCGCCACGCGCGTCGGACGCACGCCAGACTTCGACCGCGCCGTGGCCCCAATCGGCCCAACCTTCGAAACGATGTGTGCGATCGAAGCGCGCGTCGAGCACCCGGAGTACCTCTGCGTTGAGCCGATCGGGGTAGAGCACGATGACGAAGGCCGCCACGTCCGCCTGCGAATTCGATGATGGTGCAGATGGTTGCAACTGGGACATCAACCCATCGCCGAGGAACCCGGTCGGTTCCGCCTCGAAGCCAAACTGCGTCGCGTAAAAGCCAACCGCGTTGTCGGGGAGCCCGATGGTGAGAACACGAGGGGCGAGCGCCTCGGAGCCCGCGCGCGCCGCGGCGACGGCCTCAACGGCGTCACGAATCGGCTGCTTCTTCCAATACACGGCGTACGCCGCGAGTGCTTGCAGTGCGACCAAGCAAAAGATTGTCGCGCGAAGTCGTGTGCGTTCCATCGATGCAAGCGCGAGGCCAATCGCCAGCGCGGAAACCGGCACGGCGAAGAGAAGAAAGCGCGCGTAGATCCACGTCCCGAGGAAGACCGAGAGCGCGATCGCCACGACGAATGCAATCGCGAATGGCAGCGCAGTCGCACGTGCGCGATCGAGCGCGCGAGTGTGCAGCAGTCGCGCGATGCCCAAGCCAAAGAGCGCGATCAAGACGTATGGAAGCCCGACAAGCCACGCCGGGAGCGGAGTGAACGCGATCCACGCGGTCCATGGCGCGGTCGGGAGCGCGAGCCCCCACGAAAGTGAGAGTCCCGTGATCGCTTCGACGCCTTCGCGCGAGAAAAACGTGGGCTGATCAGCGGTTCCGTGGACGTAATCGGCGCGCGTCGCGAAGACATCGCCGACGAGCGGCGCAAGGACGACGGCGGCGAGGATGCCCGCGAGGAGCGATGCGAGCGCGAGCGTTCGTTCGCGGAAAATCCCGATGACACCCGTCACCATCGGCACGAGAATCGCCACGGGATGCGCCCACGCTGCGAACGCGCAGGCCACGGCGAATGCGATCCAATCGATGGCCGCGTGGGTTCGACGTGCGCGTGAAAGAAAGAGCGCCGCCATGAGTGCGCCGAGGATCACGAACGAATATCCGCGCGCTTCGGCACTTTCGAGGACGGGAATCGGTGCGCACGCGACGACGAATGCCATCGCGCGCGCGAGTCGATCGCGCAACGCCGTCGGAGCGACTTCACGGGCAAGGCTCCATGCGACGGGAATTGCAGCGACTCCCGAGATGATGGCCGGCGCGCGCACGGCGAATTCGCTGACGCTTCCTGTGAGCATCACCATCGCCCACATGGCGAGAGTCATCGGCACGTGATTCGTTGGAACGGTGTACGAGCCGAACGCGACTCCGGGACCTTCAAGCGCAAACGAAAGAAGCGCCGAGATTTCGTCGTACCAGAGGCTTTCGGCCGCAAGCGCGATACGCACAAGCGCTCCGCCAACGATGCAACAGAGAAGAAAGATCGGGAACGCGCATTGGTCGCTCGCTGTGGGCGAAACTTCGCGCGCCTGCCGAGAGCCGAACGTCGATTCAACCGGCTCTCCAACCGGCACCCCAATCGGCGTCCCGCGTTGCTTCGCGAGACTTCTTTCAAGAAGCAGCACGATCGCGGGTATCGCAAACGCCGCAACGGCCAACGTCACTCGAAACGTGTGTACGCCCTGCGTGGTCGCCTCGGGAATCGCGCCACCCAAGCGCGCGACCCGTACGGGATGAGCGAATTGCTCGGCCCAGATTGCGGTTGGCACGAGCGCGAGCAGGGCGGAGATCGCACCCGCGATGCAGGCGCCCACGACGCATGTACTTCGAACGACGACGCGCGTCGTGTTCACGCGTCTTCATCCTTGGTCGTCGGCTTGCGGGGTTCGACATCTCGCATCGAGCCGGGGATCGGTGATTCGATGGAGCCTGCGTTGAGTCGCACCGCGAGTGTCGTCGAGATGATCGGGATCGCGTGCAAAACCTCGGTGTGCACGAACGGAAGCAAGAGAAGAGCGGCCACGCGCAGTCCCGTCGACGTCCAGAAAACCGCGGCATACGTTGTCGCATCGGGCGATGCGCCGAGAAGCCACGAGCCAGCGATGCCACCCGCGGCCATCGCCAGCGAGTTGAGAAAGTAGAAGCCGCTCATCAAACTCGTGCGCTCGTCGGACGGCACGGTTTCGAGGAAAAGAAGGAACGTCGCGAGTTCCCACGCGCCTTGCGCGATGCCGCTCACTGCTTGGATCGCGAACATTCCGGGCACCGAGTCGACGTAAATCCACGGGAAAATCATGAACGTCGTACCGAGCGCGCCCATCGAAAGCAGCGAGCCTGCGCTCCTTTGCTTCGCGAGCAGCCCCAGGAACGGAAGCGCAAGTGACTTCGCGAGGAAGCTTGTTCCGATGAGGCCGAGATACAGCGCAGGCGTGACGTCCAATTGCTTGAGCAAGTACGGATTGAGGAACGGCTGACCGAATTGCACGGCGACTTGCATCGCGAGCAAGAGCGACACCAAGCGCGCATCGGCGCGATGCCAGTAGCGCGTGAAGAAGTGCCACAGCGGAATCGGTTTGTGATCGGGCCACGAAGGTGGATCGCGTTGGATGCGCAGATAGCGGATGCTCGCGAGGCGCGCGACGGCGGCCGCGAGGAAAAGCGCGGCGAAGCCGATCGTTTCCCAACGTGTTCCGTCGGTCGACTGGAGTGTGAACCCCGCGACGATCAGGCCCGCGAGAATCGTCGCCTGACACAGGCGGCTACGGATCCCGAAGTACCGCGGTCGAATCGCCGCGGGCATCGTGAGACCGATCCACGTGTTCCACACGCCGGCCGCGCCAAGTGCCGAAGTCCAGTAGATGCCTGCGACGACGAAGAGCACCCAGAAGGGCAGGGCTCCGACGATCGCGCCAACAACCATCGGAAGGAAACTCGCCACCTGCAAGATCGCGCAGCACTGAATCCAACGGGACGGACTCTTGACGCGCGCGGCGATGGCGGGTGCAAGCAGTTGCATGGTCGCGCCGACGAGTGGCGGCACTGCGGCGATCAACCCACTCTGCGCGTCGGTTGAACCAAGGGCGAGCGCGAAGAGCGCGATGTACGTCTCGCCTGTTCCGACCATGAAGGAGTACGTCATCCCGTCGCCGGTGCAGGCAACGAGATCACGTCGAAGTGGCGAATCTTTGCGGAAAGTCCCGGGGCGCATCCGTGCGTGGGCAGGGTAGCGCGGGCATTCACTTCGGTGCGCGGGGCGCGAGTGGACGCGCGGGGGGAGGATCCGCCGAGGGTGAGGGCTTCGTTTCTGCGCCTTTCACTTCTGCTGGCTTCGTTCCTTTCGCCGCCGTACCCTCGCCGGTCGGCGGCCCGATGCGAGGCGGTGGCGCCGATTCGTATCCCTCGATCGCGCGATGGACGAAGTCCGGCGCCGACACCACGATCGTCGTCTGCTTTGTTTGGATCGAGGCCCACTGTCCCTCGATGCGGACCGGCCCGCGGCTTGGGTCGAGGTTCAACGTCGCGTCGTCGTTCTGGTCGCGAGAGCCCGAGGCGGCGCCTGGCGAGCGATTTGGCGTGTCGTGCTTCGAGCGTGTCGGAAGCGGCCGGAACGCCTCAGGCTCGCAGTGCGTCGAGATCATCCGCACGAGTTCGGCGGCGACTTCCTCCGTCGAGCGACGGCTGTGGCCCGCACCCGGTCCGCTGAAGTCGGGCGGGTCAATCGAGAGATCGGTCACGTC
>JBEIJG010000233.1:0-5429 GCA_040380385.1 Phycisphaeraceae bacterium
GCTCATGTTCGCGATATGCGCGCCACGATCGATCGCCCAAGCGAGTGCCCGTGCGATTTGGAATGTTCCAGCGTTGCCATCGCTGTCGAGGACACGCACCGGAAGAATCGTCGCATCGGGCGCGACGAGATGGATCAATCCAGCAACAAACGTGCCGTGACCAACTTGTTCATCAATGAGCCCGTCACCATCGTTGTCAACGCCATCGCCGATATCCCCGCTTGAAGCGGAAGCCGGCACAAAGCTCGCGCCCGCAGGCGAAACGCGCCCGTTGAAGACGGGATGCAAAGCGTCGATACCGGTATCGATCACGGCGATCACGACACCCGCGCCGCGCGAACGTTCGTGCGCCAATTCAATTCCAAGCATTGGAACCGCGTACTGATTGGCGAAGGTCTGCGCGTTGAAGCCGACGCCAGAAAGCCAAAGGCTGTCTGTCTTACCTTCGCCTGTCTGGCCGATGTAATTCAGCTCGCCCCACGGAATCGTGCGTGCCGCGATGAGTTCATCGATGCGCGTCGCAACATCTTGGGGAGTTTGCGTACCAGTCAAGCCGTAGGAAATGAGATAGATCGGCCGGCCAGTGATCTGGTCAACCACTCCGACATTCGAAAAATCCACAGCAAGCATTGCGATGGTCGTCGCGAGGGTTTCTGCCGAGTCGGCGCGCACGATCACTTCGCCTGGAACAATCGGTTCCGCAGGATCGCCGCCCGCGAGCGCGAGCGAGTGCACGTTCAACGACGCGAGAAGACCGAAAAAGATGGACGTGAACTTGGTGCGCATCAAAGGACTCCCGAAACGACGAAGGGCGCCCACCACGAAGGATGCGGCGTTTCGTGGCGCAAAGCAAGAATGGAATGACGAAGTGCTGCGGAAGGGCGTGATCCAGCGAGAAAATCGGCGTGAAATCGATCCGCGATCTTCAATGCCGCAGCATCTCGGACCGGCCAAAGCGTGGTAACGAGTCGGCGCGCGCCAGCGGCGTGGAACGCGCGCGTGAGTCCTGAGAGTTCTTCCCCCGCGTCGACTGCGTGGCGACCCGTTTCACAACCTGAAAGAACGACGACCTCCGCGTTCAATCGAAGATCAACGATATCTCGCATCGAAATCCATCCGTCCGCGAGTCGCAATCCGCTTGCGGATGGAAGTGCGGGAACGAATCGTCCGTGGCACGCAAGATGCACGATGCGCGCGTTCGTGATCGCATCGGCGATCTTCGCGCGCGTTGCGTCAAGTCCAACGAGCGGTTGCACGCGGTAGAGACGCGCGATGCGTTCAGCTTCTTCGGTGATCAGTGGTGCGTTTTGGTCGGCGAACGCAACGATCGCTGCACCGGCGTTCGAACGATCGACTTCGTCGAAACGCCCGCACGCGATACTCGCACTTGGAGCAACTTGCACCTCAAATCGCGCGATGAGTGGTTGCTCCCCATCATCGAGAAGCGCGAACGGCAACGCGTGGAGTGCTCCGCATGGAAGAATGACGAGTCGCTGTACTTGGTGAAGATTGATCGAGTATTGCAGGACAGGTTCGACAATCGCGCGATAGAGCGCGCGCGAGAGCGCATCGATGTTGCGGTGCGCTGCGCCCGCGTCGCCCGCGCGTGCGCCGGCGCGTAAGAGAAAGAGCAACTTGTCGACGAGTGTCGTGATGTCCGTCATCGATGCCAGAGCACGGACACAGCGCAATTCGCCGCGCTGCGCGACGAATGCGATGAGTTCCTCACCTGCGGCGAAGTACGACACAAGCACGTCGTCGGGCGAGATACGAGCAAGCACCTCGTCGGTCGTGAGCGGCGCGTTGAGCAGCGAACGCACACCTCGCGCCGTTTCCAGACGCGTGAGAATGTCGTCGATCGCGCGCTCGGTTGCTGCGAGTTCTGAGAGTGTTGTCGGTTGACTCGATGCACGTCGCTCGCCTGTGCCCGTATCGGTGCCTGCGTTCGTGCCTCTATTGGGGTGGGAATCGTCCGTGCGCACTGGAGCTGCGTGCAACGCCGAGAGTCGTGCGCGCAGTGAAGCCAGTTGACGTTCTGTCTCGTTTTCGACGGGTCGATCAGTGGATCGATCAAGTGCGCGATCGACTGCTCGCAACATCGTGTCGAGCAGCGTTCGGCTGCGCGCGCGTTCCGTGGTTTCGAACGCCCGCGCGAGTTCGGCCTGACTTCCGCGCTCAAGACCAAGCGCGAGAAGGTCCAGCGCAAGATCCTCGTACGCACGAAGACTCAGTGAGGCGTAGGCCGCGCGATGGCTGTCTGCGCCGAGCGTTGCGCGCGTCGACTCTGCGATCTCCACGGCGCGCGCGAGTTTTTCGATCGCGGCCGCAACACCTTGCTGCGTTCGTGCGACGTCGGCAGAGACAAGAAGCGCGTCAAGTTCGATCGTCTTCACGCCGAGGCGACGCGCAGTATCGAGTGAAAGTTCGGCGATCTTTGCTGCACCGAGTGTGTCCTCGGTGAGTAACTGCGCTCGCGCAAGCCGCAGATCAGCGTGTGCTACGTCAAGCGGACTTTCTGCGGCGAGCAGCGTGTTCGTCGCGCCAGCTTCGACGGCACAGTCGATCGCGCGCGCAGCATCACCAAGTGTCCATGCGAGCTCACTCGCAAGCAGCGCAGCCGCGCGACGACCGCGAAGATCACCTGATTCTTCAACGATTGTTGCGGCACGCGCTTGTGCCTGCTGCGCCTCGGTGGTTCGGCCCGCAGCGAGAAGCGCTCGCGCAAGGACAAGTGTTCCGCGCGCGGATTCAGACTTGAGTCCCTTCGTAGTCGCAACTTCGAGCGCACGCGTCGCTGCATCGAGCGCTTCGGCGAATGCGCCGATGGCAAGTAGTGCTTCGGCGCGATCAATTTCAAGTCGTGCGTGATGGCCAGGCGCGACATCCTTCGTCACACGGGCCGCGTCATCGAAGATGCGAAGCGCTTCACCCACACGACCTTGTCGTGCGAGGAGATCCGCGAGATTGCCCGCAACAATCGCTCGAGCGAGCGGTTGTGCCGCGAGCAGCGCGTTCGCGCTTCGAAACGCTTGTTCTGACTCCTCAAATCGATCGAGTTGAAGAAGCGTCTCACCAAGTGAATTGAACGTGATGCCGCGTGCGTTTCCGTCGCTCTCGGGGATACTTGCAAGCGCGCGTTCAAGCGCGGCGAGCGCCTGCGATGTTTCGCCGCGAACTTTGTGCATGTTCGCGAGGTTGAGTTCGGCACGCGCGGCGAGATCAGGGCGACCCGCGGTGAGAAGTGCGTCGCGTGCGGTGGTACCCGTCTTCAGCGCGTCGGTGGTGCGGCCGAGTTTCGTGAGCGCATGCAGCGAAGCAACGCCGGCGCGCGCGGCTTCGATGGTGTCGTCTGCCGCGCGCGCGGTGTTGGCGGCGAGTTCTGCGCGTGCGATCGACTCTTCGAGTTTCCCTTGATATGCAAGCGCTGGAACGGTCGCGCGAAGTGCACGAGCGGCCGCACTCTGCACACCGAGCGTGTGCGCAACGTTTGCAAGAGTTTCGCCAGCGTTGAGCGCGTCGGCCGGCGACGCTGAGGCGAGTCGCTCACATTCATCGCCCAGTGCAACGAGGCACGCATGCATTCCGCGTGCGTCTGTTTGAACGGCATCAATCTGCGCGGCGGGCGCGAGTGCAGTCCACGACGCGAGATTGATCGTGAGGCTCACGGCACGCTCCGCGAAGAGAGTGGGAGCACGCTTGGTGGATAGAGCGTTGTCGAACCCACGGGGCCGAGCGCATATGGAACAACCGCGATTTCAGTTGCCTCCGCTGGAAGACGCACAGAGAAGAGACCAACTTCGTCGGAGTCGACAAGATCGACAACACGCGCGGAAGCGTCCAACACGATGATGGATGCGCGTGCGGGTGAGCGGTCGAGCGTGCGAATTTCGCCGACGAGCCGAGTGACGCCGTCTTGTCCGCGCGTGCGTTCGGCATCGATGTGTACGTTGCTCTCGGGGAGTTCGGCAGAGAGCGTGTCAGCGCAGAGACCCGAAGCGATGTCGTCGCGCAGCCCCGCGAAGGCAAGGCGTGCTTCGCCTGCATTTTCGCCGGAGTTCATCCACGAGGCGACAACCGCACCCGCGCGATCGAACATCGAGCCGAGTTCGACGAGGTGCATGCGCGCGCGATCGGCCAAGCTCAGGGAACTCGCGCCCGCTGCCCGCATCGCAACGCGTGCACCCAACGCCCGCGCTGCCGCAACAGCCGTCGCTGGCGGCTCGAAACGCGCGTCGTCGCGCAGAATCTCCGCAAGCGCGTTTGGGCCGCTTGGGCGCGTCGGGGGTTGGTTCGGGTTGAAGGACATGACTTCGAGAGCTTGAGGTTGAGAGCTTGAGGTTGAGAGCTTGAGGTTGAGAGCTTGAGGTTGAGCGAGATCGCAGCGCGGGTTTGCCGGTGGGACCGACGCAACCGTCCGTGCGTCAGGAGTGGAGCTCACGGCGTTTCAGATACGTGCCGCGGGCGAAAAACGAAAAATCAGTCGTCGGGAGAACGGTCGTTGGTAGGGGTTGCGCGGCTCTGGACTGTCATTTTGGGCCGGTCGCTCGACCGCTCCGGGCCGGCGTTGGGCGTGGCCACCTCGGGCTCAGTCCCGAAACCCAAATGCCCGAGAATGACGCTGAGTTTCTCGAGGCAGCGGGCACGGGTCGGGCCGATCGAGCCGACGCGGAGACCAAGCCGCGCAGAAATCAGCGTGTAATTCGGTTCTGCGGGCGCAGAGAACAGCGCCTCGAGGAGGTCGCGGCACTTGCCCCCGAGCCGCTCCAACCCGTCGCGAACGAGTTGCCGCTCGGTGAGTCGCGTGAGATCAGCGGGGCTGATGCGCTCATCCGCAACCGCGGACACATCGCTTGTGTTTGCCCCGAGGGGAGAGCCATCGCGCCCGGCTTCGCCACCTTCGCCACGCGCCGCGGTCCCGCGATCGCGTTCTCGGCGTGACTTCGCAGACATGCGCCACGTGCAGCGCTTGGTGGTCGTGATCAGCCAACTGGGCAGCGCTTCGTCGTCGCGAATCGCGTCGATGTGTTCTACAAGTGCAGCGAACACCTGCTGAAACGCGTCTTCCGCAGCTTCAGGCGACAACCGCGCTTCGAGAATCACGCTCCAAACGAGGCGACGGTAGCGCGTGACGAGGGCATCCCACGCAGCCGCGTCACCTGCGCGGCAGCGTTCGAGGAGGAGATCGTCGCGCTCGAAGCGGGCCACGCGCGCAGTGTACGAGGTCGCGTGTGAGGTTCGATTCTCGGCTGGAAGATGCGGCGAGGCTTCAACGCGTCGCGACGGTTACGGGCACGCGCCCCAGCCGGAGAGCACCGCGGCGAGATCCGCGGCGTTCACGTCGCCGTCAGCGTTTGTATCTGCGCGCGGATAAATGCCGCCGTCGGTCCCCCACACCGACAGCAACGCCGCGAGGTCCGCGCCGTCGATGA
>JBEIJG010000234.1:0-5401 GCA_040380385.1 Phycisphaeraceae bacterium
CGGACAAGAGCCCCCCGGACAAGAGCCCCCCGGACAAGAGCCCCCCGGACAAAAGCCCATTGGTGCGTTGAATCTTGGGAAGTGCCATAGGTGGAAATCGGACGGGATCGAGCATGAGATCCTTCATTTGTCGGTCTTGCGATTGCAGATACTGCCCGGACAACCGGGTCGGAGCGCGAAGTCTACTCGAGCCGAAAGTTAGGCTCGGCACCCCGTCCCCTTTCGGGTGTTTCGGGGGAGCCGATACCCTGGCGAGGACGTTTCGTTGCGGATGCCGTGGTTTCCCGGCTGTGGTTTCCCGGCTGAGGCTTCCCGGCTGAGGCCACGGGTGGATTTCTGAGGTTCGCGCAGGTGGATTGGGGAATTCCAAGAAAAATTACCACAGGGATTTGCACTCTCTCGGATTGGGTGCACATTGTTGCTGAGTCGAGTCGCAAGACTCCTCCTAACAAGCCCTTTTCCCTCCCTCCGCCCCCGACTTCGGTCGGGGGTCTTTCGTTTTGGGGCGCTCGCAACCTGCTTCGCAACTTGCTCGCTCTGGTGTGAACCGCGCAGAGTGTTCTGCTTTCGCTCGCTCTGGCGGAGATCGCGCCGACCTTGGAGTTTTCAGCATCGTGCTCGCTCGGTTCCGCGACGTACCCGTCCAACCTACCGGCGAAGACATTCGTAAGGCGCCAGAGCCTCAACCGCATTCGGCACCAAGACTTCCGTCCAAGACCGCGTCTGTGGTAGTCTCTGCACCCCCGCGATGCGGGCAACGAGAGGATCTCTACTGTGAATAGCACTGACCTGACGCCCGGCATGGCCATCAAGATGGATGGCAAGCTCTTCCTGATTACCGAAACCGAGCACCGTACCCCCGGCAACCTGCGGGCGTTCGTTCAGATCAAGATCCGCGACTTGAAGTCGGGCTCGCTGATCGAAAAGCGACTTCGTTCGGGTGAAGACGTCGAGCAGGTCGACCTTGACCGCCGCACGATGGAGTACCTCTACGACCAAGGCGGCAAGTCGATCTTCATGGATCTCGAGAGCTACGACCAAGTCGAACTCTCAAAGGAAGTCGTCGGCGATCTCGCGCTGTACGTGCTGCCGAACAACCAGATCATCGTCCTTTGGTGTGACGGTAAGGCGATCTCGGTCGAAC
Source organism: Phycisphaeraceae bacterium (assembly GCA_040380385.1). Taxonomy (GTDB): domain Bacteria; phylum Planctomycetota; class Phycisphaerae; order Phycisphaerales; family SM1A02; genus QWPT01. The sequence goes on from JBEIJG010000234.1 coordinate 1,145, forward strand.
TTCCGCTCACCGTCACCCTCGAAATCACCGACACGCCGCCGGGCATCAAGGGCGCAACCGCCACCAACCAACTCAAGGAAGCGACCTGCGAAACCGGTTTGAAGACCCGCGTTCCGCCCTTCATCACGATTGGTGAAAAGGTCATCATCTCGACCGCGGATGGCTCGTACCGCAGCCGCGCGTAATCGCGCCTCGGTTTAGAACCCACGCGATCAACGCGATCGCACACGACATCACGCACGCGCCGCGCAGGTCACACCTGTGCGGCGCGTTCGCTTGCACGCTGCACGCGGGGCGTCAGCAGCGAAACAACAACGAGCGTGAGAAAGCCCAGCGGCACCGTCACAATCGCAGGCTGGCTGAACGGTACAAGTGCGCGCGCTGATGCATCCGCGGCGGAGTAGCCGAACACTTTCTCAAGCGTGTCTGCGGACCCGAGAATCCACGCGAGGCTCGTGACCAGCCCCACCGACATCGCCGCGATGATTCCCTCTTTCGTCGTGCGCTTCCAGAAGAGAAGCATGACGAGCGCTGGAAGATTCGCACTGGCAGCGACGTTGAACGCCCAGCCGACGAGGAACGTCACGTTCAGCTTTTCGAAGAGAATGCCGAGCCCGACCGCGCCGAGTCCGAGCGCCACCGACGCGATTTTCGCCGCGCGCACCTGACCACGATCATCCAACTTCAGTTGAAAGACGTCCTTCAAGAGATCGTGCGCGACGGCACCAGCGCCTGCGAGGATGAGCCCACTGACGGTACCGAGCACCGTCGTGAAGGCAACGGCACTGATGACGGCGAAGAGTCCGTCGCCGAAAGTCTTCGCAAGGAGCGGCGCCGACATGTTCGAGTCGGTTGGATCGAGCGCCCCGCTCGTCATCGCGCCAATCCCGAGATACAGGGTGAGGACGTAAAACGCGCCGATCGCGCCGATGCCCACCACGGTGCTCTTTCGCGCGCTCGCCGCGTCCTTCACCGTGTAGTAGCGAATCAGAATGTGCGGCAAACTCGCGGTTCCGAGAAAGAGCGCGAGCATGAGCGAGAGGAAATCGAGCTTCGCCAGCATTGAATCGTCGCGCACACCTTTGAATGTTGGATTCGCGCCCGGGAGCAACAGATCAGCGCCCTTTCGTTCGACTGGAGTGAACGTCGTGACACCAGCGCCATCGGTCGCTTTCTTCCACGTCGTCACCGTCGAGTCCGCGAAGGTCTCGAGATAGGAGATCGGCCCGAGCGGACCCGTGGACGTCGCGCCATCTGGCAGCGCGGCCACACTTCCGAAGCCTGTTCCATACTCCGCGCGAAGTCGTGCATCGAGTTGATTCTCGCGCGTGCGGAGTGCACCGTTCACGAGCGTTCCTTCTGGCGTCACCGCGAGCGACTGCACCGCGCTTGCTGGAATCGGTGCGGATGGCAACGTGAAGCCGCGATTGAGAATCAACCCAACCACGCCGGTACACACGATCACGAGCAGCGTGCCCTTGATGAACTGCACCCAGGTCGTACTCACCATGCCGGCTGTCGCGACAATGACCGTCACCGCAACGCCGACCATCGCAACGCCTGCCCAATGCGGTAATCCGAGGAGCGGCTTCACGAGCGCGCCCGCGCCCACCATCTGAGGGATGAGATAAAAGAGTGAGATCACAAGCGTCGCGATTGCCGCGACGAGTTTGAGTCCACGCGATTGAAAGCGTGCGTTCAGCGCGTCTGCGAGCGTGTACTTCCCGAGTCGTTTGATCGGTTCCGCGATCACGAAGAGCGCGACGATCCAACCCGCGAGATAACCGATCGAGTAGAGAAACCCGTCGTACCCGAAGAACGCGATCATGCCGCAGATGCCGAGAAAACTCGCGGCGGAGAGATAGTCGCCCGCGAAGGCGATGCCGTTCACAAACCAACCGACTTGCCCGTGTGCTGCGAAGTACCCGCCGGCACTCTTCGCGCGTGAACCGAGCCAAAAACTCAGCGCAAGCACCGCGCCAACAAACGCGGCGAACACCGCAATCGCAAGTGTGCTTGTCTCGTAGATCACGCTTCAACTCCGTCATGGCGGGCAAACGCGGCATAGAGCAGCGCGAGGATAAACGCACCGATGATGAGGCCAAATCCACCGACGATGCCCCACGAAAGCCCACCCAAAAAGGAAGGCGTCTCGCGCGCAAGTCCGCCGGTCGCCTTGCCAGCTTCGAACGTGCCGAACGCCGCGATCAAGACAAATGCGGCATACGCGATGCAATAGAGCGTGAATAGCACGAGGCCCAAGCGATTGGCGCGCGCGGGCTGACTCATGCGCGATCCTCACGCGACGCGTCGCTTCTCGTTCCCGCACTCCCGCCCTTCTCTGTCGGAGCAAACTTCGCCAATGCGTGATTTGCCACTTGGCCAATGACTGCGACAACAAGCACCGCCGAGAGAATTCCCGCGATCGTGACCCACATCGGTTGCTGTTGGAAGACTTCCTTGATGTTCTGCGCGCCTGTCCCCGCCGCACTCGCGGCGAGGAAACACACGACCGCCGTGCGCGGCAGCATGCCGATCGGGGTCGCGATCATCGCGAGCCAAAACGGAACGCGCGTGGCTCCGAGCGCGTAGTTCGTCATCGCGAACGGCGAACTCGGCGGCAGTCGCAAGAGTGTGACGATGCCAAAGGTGCGCAGATGCGAACCGCGCGCGAGCGCATCGCGGATCACGCGTCCCTTCGGGTGTCGATCGATCCAGCGATCAACGCTGTCACCGGTAACCGATTGCGCGAAGAGATATCCAATCGCGGCTCCACCCGTGAAGCCAAGAATCGCGCCGGTCAGCCCCCACTGCATGCCGAAGACCCAACCACCGAGAAACGCTTGCGAGTAGGTCGGGAGAATGCCAAGCCCTGCGGTCACCGCAAAGACGGCCACGTATCCCCAGAAGCCCCAATGAAGATCACGCTGCAGGAACGCGGCGAGATTCTGGAGATCGAAGAGGATGTAGAAGCCCGCGAGCGGCGGGAATGCGATCCAACACACACCGAGAATCGCGCTCGCGATCAGCCGCTTGTCGCGGGGTGCCTCCGGTGGATCGGAGGGCGAAGCGGCGTTGCGCGGTGGGGTAGGCGATTGGCCGGGCGCTGCGTCGGGAGAACCCATAGGGACGCAAGGTACCGAGAATTTGGCCCTCCTCGGCGCGTCATGGCGCTTTGCGCGTGAATAGCCCGAGTTCTGCGGTGATCGGCGGATCCGGCCCGCTCGCCCGAGATCGCCGCCCGCAGCCATTCTCACCCGGCCGAGGCTGCGTCGAAGAAGCTCGGTTGGTTGTGCATCCGGGCGCCTGAAATTGCCGATGACCCGGCACCCCGAGGTCCGTCGGGAACGGAGCAACCCATGCGTAGTCGTTCGATTTTTGCCGCGCTTTCCCTCACCGCCGTCGTCGCTGTCTCGAGTATCGGCTGCACTTCGCGTTCACAAGTCTTCGAGGGTTACTCCGAAGATCAGTTGTGGACCGCGATGGTCGCTACTGCCCGCGCACCGCAGTACGACGACTGGAAAGTCATGAACAACGAAGTCCACGTCGATGAGGCCTCTCGCCGCATCGAGATCTATCGCGTGTTGAAGCGAACGTTCGTTTCGCCACACGCAGACCCGCAACGCGAGAGTGAGGAGTGGAAGCTCCAAGTCGTCCTCGGTCGGGACGAGGAACTCGGCCAACCGCTCGTCGACTTCACCGCGCGCCAGGTTGACATCCCCGCCCATGTCTGGGACGAAGCGGATCGCTACTTCCTGCAAATGCGCACGCTGCTCGGCCCTGTGAAGGCCGCACAACCTGCCGAGGCCAACAGTGAGTCTGAAACTCCGATGCCGCCGCCGCTCCCCGCGGAGGAATCGTCAGGCATGGACGAGCCACCGATCGATCCGCTGCCAAAGTCGGCGCCGCAGAAGTGAGCTCACCGCGAGTGTGATCTGCACATGCGTGCGCGCCGCGCCACGTGGCTGCAACTGAATTCTCAACCACAACCCGACGCACACGCGTCGGGTTTTCTCTTGTCCACGCGTTGGCGCGCTAGAGATTTGGCCTTCTGAGATTTGGCCTTACGGGATCCGGCCTTACGAGACAGATTGAAATTTCATGCTGCTCGTGGCGCGATCGCGATTGCTCCACGTTGTGGATCGTCGCAGCCACATCACAACTTCGACCTCACGCGAGATTGGTGTAGACCTTCTGCACGTCGTCGTGATCTTCAAGCGCATCGACGATGGTCTCGACCTCGGCGAGCGTCGACGC
>JBEIJG010000235.1:0-5396 GCA_040380385.1 Phycisphaeraceae bacterium
GCGAGTTCGTCGGCAATACGGGGCGCGGCGTGTCGATGACCATCCCCATCGGGCAGAGCGGTGGTGAGCAGCGCATTGTTCGATGCCGCTTCATTGACAATCAAAACACCTTTGATTTCGGATCTTGTGCCATCACCATCTACAACTCGCAGGTGCGCGTCGAGCAGTGCACATTCGTCCGAAACAACTACCCGAGTGGGAACGGTGTCGCCGTTGAAATCAACACGGGGGTTCTTACGGTTACTGATACGGACTTCTGCGACTTACCCGGTACATCAGTGATCGCGGGTCGTTGGATCGATGGCGGGGGAAACACGTTTTCGAGCGCCCCCTGCACCCCACCATGCCCCGCCGACCTCGTCGACGACGGTACCGTCAACGCAGCCGACCTCGGCGTTCTGCTGAACTTCTGGGGCACCGACGGATCGGGCTTCCCCGGTGTGGATCTCGACAGCGACGGCATCGTCGGCGCTGCGGACCTCTCCACGCTCTTGAGCAATTGGGGCGAGTGTCCGGAGTGATTCAGGACGTACGGCGGAGCCAGTTCTCAACGCGAAGCCCGTCAACTCGCCCAAACTCCCGATCGTTTCCTGTGACGAGCGTCGTGACAAGCGTCGCGTCGACTGCGAGCGCGTGTCCGGCGATCAACATATCCATCGGTCCGATGGGTGTGCCGCGAGTCTCAAGTGTTGCGCGGGCCTGGGCGTAACTCGCAGCCGCGCGATCATCGAAGGCAACGATTTGAAGACTTGCGCAAAACTGAACAACGATGGCCGTGTTCTCGTTCGGCCTCGCTGACCGTGCCGCGCCTGCGAGCAGTTCGCCCACGGTGATGGTTGAAACATGCACTTGCTCAAGTCCAACTTGGGCGATTCGCTCGACAACACGCGGAGCTCGCCCGCGGAGCAGTTCGATACAACAGTCGGTGTCGAGCATGTATCGCATGAGAGGATTTGGCGGAGCGAACCAAGCTGACCGCTGTCGGTGCCGATGGTTCAACGCGACGCCTTGCGTTCACGCAGTCTTTCTCGAACGCTTCGCGATCGACTTTGTCGCCTTCTTCGCTGCGGAACTCGCCGTCGCCTTCTTTCGATAAACCCGCGTTCGAACGGCTGCGGGGGTGGGATCGAGTGCATCGCTGTCGCGATCGGTCGCCCCCTCAGCCGCCCCCTGCGCAGGTCGGTGAAAGTCATCGCTGACAGAACCGATTGCAGACTGAAAGAGATCCCATGCGGCATCCTTTGGATAGATGACCACCATCGATCCGACGCGCGCGACGCAGACATCGGGTTTCTCGAACCGACACTCGGCGGGAAGCCGGACAGCCTGGCTCGCTCCGTTCATAAAGATGCGGGTTTGGTGCATGGGAAAACCTCGTGAGTCAACAGTCTATACGCGAGTATATATTGTGCTTACGCCGAATCAAGCGACACGCCTCGAGATTCACGCAGGCGGCGCATCGCGCGCTGCTCCCGACGCCACCGCGGCCAGCGCCTCGCGCCACTCGAGGTATCGATACGGCGCATCGACGGCCTCGTGCAGCGCAATGACCTCGCGATGCATCGCTTCATAGAGGTCGCTCTGCCACTCGCTGCCGCGTCCATCCGCACCACGGTCGCAGTAGAAGATGCGGCAGCCGAGCGGTCGTTCTTCGTGCTCGCCGCAGAAGGCGCGGCTCGCAGGGTCGTTCGCGTTCGTCACGAGATACGGGCAATCGCCTCGCCCACGTGCCGCCTCGACATCAAGTACTCGCAGGGGGTTTGCCGCTCGAGCGCGTCGCGCGGCATCGATGCGCGCAACGACAAACGCGGCCTCAAGGCCCGACACATACATCCGATGTCCGAACTTCTCAAAGTTGCAGCACGCGCCTGACGCCAAGCAAATCGGCCGCTGCGCGCGGACGACTTCCGCGATTCGCACGCGCGCCTCCGCGAAGAACGCAGCCACCGCAGGATGATCCGCAAGTTCTCGCCAACGCTCAACCATCGACCGCAGTTGGTCGTTCATCAGTTCCACGCGTTCGCAAGCGCTCCGCTGGGGTGCTGCGGAAGGCTCTCGCTCTGCGCGACGATCGGTCGATCGGGCATGACTTCGATTTCGACCGACGCCAACGACGGCGAGGCTTCCGCTTGCTCAGCATCAGCCTGCGGCTCGACGATCGCGCGTTCGTTCGCGGCCTTGGAGAGACGGCCATCCGCTGCAACCTCGTCGAACTTCACGGCCACGCGACGGCTCACGCCGCGCTCCGGCATCGTGACGCCGTACAACTGATGGCACGCTTGCATCGTGCGCTTGTGGTGCGTGATGACGATGAAGTGCGACACGTCAAGGAACGGCGTGAGCGCATGGCAGAAGCGTTCGACGTTCGCTTCGTCGAGCGCGGCGTCAACTTCGTCGAGGATGCAGAAGGGCGAAGGTTTTGACTGGAAGATCGCCATCAAGAGCGCGACCGCCGTCATGGTCTTCTCGCCACCCGAAAGCTGGCTGATGACGCGCGGTTCCTTGCCCGGCGGCTTCGCGCGAATTTCAACGCCCGACTCGAGCCAATCCGTCTCGCCACTCTCAAGCGGCAAGAGATAGATGTCGGCGCTGCCACCACCGAAGAGGCGGCGGAACATGCCAGTTGGCCCGGCGAACGTTTCGCGCACGCGCTCGAACGTCTCTTGGAAGCGCGTCTTGCTTGCGTCGTCGAGTTCTTGAATCAGCGACTCGAGACTTGTCTTCGCACTGTCGATGTCGACAAGTTGCTTCGCCAAATCTTCGTTGCGAACTTCAAGTTGCGTGAGTTCGTCGATCGCGTCGAGATTGACGTTGCCGAGCTTTCGAATCGTTTCCTTGAGATCGTCGGCTTCGGACTGCGCACTTTCGCGCTCGATCGCTTGGAAACCCTCGGCCGCACGCTCGCCGAGATACGTTTCGTACGTTGCGCGCAGATCGAGTTCGATTTCCGAGAGCGTCTGCTCTTCGAGGCTCTCGCGGCGGACTTCGAGCTCACGCCGCGAAAGCTCGACCGCGTGTGCGGTGCGCTCAACACGCGTTGCTTCGGCCCGCGCCGCGTCGACCTGACGAGACACCTCTTCGACGGCCGCTTGCGCCGCACGAAGACGTTCCGCGATGGCGGCGAACTCGCCGACGAGTTCGGCGAGACCCGCGGACGCAAGTTGCAATTCGCCCGTGCTCTCTTCGAGCATCGCTTCGGCGCGTTCGATGGCCGCCACGCGGCGAAGCGCGCTCTCCTTGAGGGCACCATCTTGACGTGTGACTTCGGCGAGTCGCGTTTGAATGTGACGTTCTTCGCGTCGTGCCGCTTCGAGCGCGGCTTGTGCCTCGGCGGCCTTCACGCGCGCGGCGGAGAGTGCTTCGCTCGCCTCCGTCACGACGGCCTTCGCAGTTTCGAGCGCTGCGCGTGCTTCGTCGCGGCGGCTGACTGCTGCACCCGCCTCGGTCGCGAGCGATTCCAACCGTTCATGCGCGGTGCGCAATTCGTCTTCGCTCGACCTGATGCGCTCGACGAGATGTCCGCGTTCGGCGCTCGCGCCGTCACGTTGGCGCTCGATTTGGCGCATGAGCTGTTCGATGCGCTCGGTTTGGTGTTGCGCATCGAGTGCGCTGCGACGCGCTTCGGCAAGCGCGGCGTTGGCGGCGCGCGCCGCTTCTTGCGCTGCCTTCGATTCGACCGCGAGTTGGAGCGATTGCTCTTCGAGCGTCGCCATTTCGGACGCGAGTGAGCTGGAGCGCGCGACGAGTTCCGCGTGTTCCGCGCGGCGAGCCAGGAAACCACCGCCGGCGGCGTCGGCACGCGCCGAGGCATTCGCGATCACGCGGCCGCGTTCATCGACGAGGGCGCCAGAGCGCGTTGCGATGCGGCAGCCCGCAAGCGTGCCCTGCGAGAGTTCGACGGCGCGTGCGATCGTATCGACGACGAACGTGCCCGAGAAAAGTCGCTCGGCGAGCGCGCGCATGCGCGGATCAACGCGGATGAGTTCGAGGAGCGGAGTTGCGCCGGGAACAACTCCAACCGCCGCGGCGATCTCACGGCTGCGCTGAAAGTCCGCGGCTTTCCCGCTGCCACTTGCTGCGGCAAACGCGACACGCACGCGCAGCGAAAGGGCGCTCTCCGCATGACCCGCCAAGAGTGAGGCGTCTTCGAGGACGATGAGTTCGAGGAGGTCACCAAGCGCCGCTTCAACGGCTTCGGCATTCGCGCGATCGGTGTCGACCAAGTCGGCAACAACGCCAAGCACCGAGGGGAACTTCGAGGCGTCGTTGAGGACAGCACGTACACCCGAGCCGAGACCTTCGTGGGCGCGGCCCATTTCATCGAGCACGCGACGACGCGATTCCACCGCAGTCTTCTCGTCGCGCACACGTGCAAGATCGCGCGCCAAAGCCGACTGTGTTTCCGAGAGCGAACTCGCCGCGCGCGTACGCTCGTCGAGTTGACGCTGGATCCGCGTGATTTCGTCTTGCGCGACGAGTCCACGCACGACGTGCGTGAGGCGGGCAGCGCGATGCGTGTCGAGTTCGCGCGCGAACGGTTCGATGCGTGCTTCAAGACGGCGCAATTCATCCGCGAGGCTTCGCGCACGCGACTCGATCGACGCGACGCGTTGTGCTTGCGAGCCACGCTCACGCTCGAGTCGTGCTGCTTGTTCACCAACGACGTCGGCCGCACGTTGCGCTTCAAACGCTTGTTGCTGCGCCTTCTGTCGTCGTTCACCTTCGACGCGCGTGATTTCATCGACGGCGGCCGCGGCGGATTGCGCGGCTTCAAGTTGCGCGCGCGCCTTGTCGGTTTCACCAGCGAGCGCAGCTGCTTCGCCTTCGAGTCGTGTGAGTTGCGCGCGTTCTTCTTCGAGCGCCGTCTTCGCTTCGCCAAGCGTGCGCTGCGCGAATTCCGCGCGCTGCTTCGCTTGCGCTTCCGCGCCCGACAACTCCAAGCGTCGCTGCTCGAGGCGATGTTGTTCGGTCGAAACTTCGTGTCGGGTGACTTCGGCGTCTTGCTTGGCGTCCTCGGCCGCAGCGAGCGCCGCGACAACCGAGGCCTTCTCGTCTTCCAGCGATTGCATCTCGCTCGTCAGGCTGCGCAGGCGATCTTCGAGTTCGTGGAAGAGGTCGAGCGACAATTCGCGGCGCAGGAAGCGACGGCGCGCGTCGAGTTCTTGGAAGCGCTTCGCCTTGTCGGCTTGGCCGCGCACGATGCGAAGGCGTCGCTCGGTGTTGGCGAGTTGTTCGCGCGTTGAGACGAGATTTTTCTCGGCGGCTTCGAGCTTGCGCACGGCCTCGACCTTGCGCACGCGGAAGCGCGCAACACCCGCAGCTTCTTCGAGAATCGCTCGACGTTCGACCGGGTTCGCGAGCAGCATCGCATCGACTTTGCCCTGCTCGATGATCGA
>JBEIJG010000236.1:0-5393 GCA_040380385.1 Phycisphaeraceae bacterium
CTTCCCGGCCGCAACGCTCTCACTGATTGACTCGCAACTGGCCGCGCTCTTTCGCGAACTTCTGCTTGCAGACGGCGCCGCGCGTGAAGAACGTGCGGCGCGTTTAGACACCGCGATCGCACGCATCGTCGATCGGGCACCGGAGGTGTGGCGAGTTTCGATTCCCGATTTGCAGGGTGAGATCGATCCTCGAACTCCGCCGGAACTGGCATCCGCGCTCGCAAACCTGCTGAACCAGGGATACCCGCTCTTCGTTCGCGATGTCGTGACGGGGATCGACTTCCGGCTGATTCCTGGCGGCGAGATTCCCGGCCGCCCCGCCGAGGCGCGCACGATTGTCGAACCGTTCTACATCGCGATCTGCGAAGTCGACGAGTGCGATTGGTTCCGTTTCCGGGGCGGCGATCGCGCGTCGCTCCTCCCCGTTGAGGAACAGTCGTGGGAATCGGTCGCGCGATATTGCGCCATGGCTGGTCTGTCGCTCCCCACTGAAGCCGAATGGGAGTTCGCTGCGCGCGCAGGTGCGAATTCTCCATTTTGGATGGGCGAGATGCCGGTGCCCGGCGAGGTGCACTGTGCGGCCGTCAAGGCAGATGAGGCCAATCGACGCGGTCAAGACGAGATCCATCAGGCGAATTGTTTCGGGCTGTACCACGTGCACGGACATGTCGCGGAATGGTGCACGCATCCGCTCGGTGGAACAACCATCGCGACGCAAGTGGTGCGCGGGGGCGACTACACAAAGCCCGTCGAGGAATGCACGGTTTCATCCCGCGTGGTGCACGACAAGACGAAGGCGCTCCCAGCGGTTGGATTCCGTCCGATCCGTCGCCTTACACCCGGAACAACACGTGTGACGCCGTGCGATGAAAAGCCGCTTCGCGTTGTTGTGGTGGATGACGGTGGGGCGCTCAACGATCACTGGCGCGTTCGAATCTTGAACGAGTTCCCGAGTCCAGAGATCTACGGACTCGATCCCGAATACTGTCTGCGTGTCATGCAGTCCGGGCTTCCGTGGGAAGTGCTCGACCTAGAAACCGATGTACGAATGAGGCTGGTTCCCGCGGGTGAGTTCATCACCGGAAAGGAAGCCGGCTCGGATGCCGGATATCGCGTACTCATCGCGCATCCGTTCTACCTCAGTGAGAGTGAAATCACTGAGATAGAGTGGAACAAGCGACAAAGGGTGTTAGAGGGAAACCCGCTCCCGACGGATCGGCCTATCGCATCACAGTCGTGGCACGATTGCCTCCAATACATGCGTGCGGCGAAGACCGGTCTGCGTTTTCCGAATGAGTTTGAATGGGAGTGGGCGTGCACTCTTGGGAGGAACGCGCCGTTTGCGTGGGACGCGCGCGAGACACTCGCACGAATCGACCGCTGCAACCATGCGGGCTGGTGGAAGTACGAGCCGCTCGCGGAAAGACTGCGAACCGTTGGTCAGACGATGGCGAGTCCGACAGGATTTCGAGGCATGCACGGGAATGTCAGCGAGTGGTGTCTGAATCAGTTCGATCTCGATCGGTTGCTTCCGGATCTCGCCGATCGACCTACGGCGCTCGACGGTGCGACCAAGAGTGTGCGCGGCGGTAGCGCAACTGACATACCCGATGCATGCTGGGCAGGGGTGCGCGCAAAACGAGACGAGTTTGCGAAAAGCGCAGGGCTTCGGTTGGCGCGCAGCGTCGTCGCCTCGCGAGATCTCTTTGTTGAAGAGTGGCCAGAGGACGCGCGTCGCCGCCCCGACGATGTTGAGCGCCCTCGGCCGGGTGACGTCCGGCCCGACGGGGAACTTGTGCAAGAGGGAGGCGGCGGCAAGCCAGGGGAAGCGGTGGGCGGCGGTCGGGGCAACAGGGATGGCGGCGGCGGAGCCGTGCCGACCCGTCCACCAACCGGTCGAGAGAGTGGCGGTGGGAACGGCGCAGGGAACGGCGTCGGCAAAGTGCGGGGAAGAAACAACGGTTCTGGCGCGAGAGAGTCGGGCCAAGACGAACAGGGCGGCGGGAACGAGGACGACAAGGACGTTCCCGCGGTGCCAGATGGGCCGATTGAAACGAGTCTTCAAACAAGCTTTGGGACGAGATTTGAAGCGAGATTTGCGAACGGGTGAGCGCTTCGTAGAAACGCGGCGGCTCGCTCGACGTCTGGGATTCGTAAACCCCGCGTTGCGCGCACATACGTCGCGACGGGAGGATTGTGAGTGCCGACGTGGTAGTCTCGACACATGTCGCTCGTCGAGCCTCACCAGAGTTTCTTGACAGTCGATGGCGCGGAACGAACGTTTCCCGTTCTTCCGCGCCATCGCATTCTCGCACGCCTCGGTGAGGGCGCGCACGGTGTCGTGTACGTCGCCGAGACGACGGAGACGCCGTCGATCCGCTGCGCAGTGAAAGTCCTTCGCGCGGAACTCGACTCCACCAGCGCGCTCCGCCGCTTCGAGGCCGAGCGTGTTGCGTTGGCGGGGCTCGATCACCCCGCGATCATCACGATCAACGACGCCGGACGTACGGCCGATGGTCGGCCGTTCTTTGCGATGCCCATCGTGCAAGGCGAGCCGCTGACGTCGGCGAGTCGTCAGGCGCAACTCTCGGTCCGTGAGCGGGTCACCCTCTTCCTTCAGGTGCTCGGCGGCGTTGCGCACGCGCATCGACGTGGCATTCTGCACCGCGACTTGAAGCCTGGGAATGTGCTCGCAGAACGCGTTGAAGGCGGTTGGCGCGTCCGCATTATTGATTGGGGCCTCGCGCAGGCGCTCGAGCGCGAACACGCCACGACTGCGCGCGAATCGCCCCTCGCACGGACGAACGGCCGATCGCCTCGCGCGGAGTTGCCGTGGGAAGCGGACGCGCAACCACACGCTACAGGACATGCAGAATCCGTCTTGGCATCGAACTCTGGATCCATCTCGGGATCCATCTCGGGATCGACTTCGGAATTCCCCCTAGGGCCGCACGAGCAGCCACGCGGGGGCGCGATCGGAACTCCCGAGTTCATGAGTCCGGAACAAGCCGATGGAAGTTCCGCACGTGGGGACGTTCGAAGCGACGTTTGGTCGCTCGGCGTCATTCTTTATCTCTTGTTGACCGAGCGCTTGCCCTTCTCGCGCGACGAAGTTCGTGGACTTCGACCTTCGAGCCTGTCGCGATTTCTGCGCGAGACTCCGATCGATCCGCCCTCGCGAGTCGCCCTCGCCGCGAACGACGCGCTGCTTCTCCGTGGTGATCTCGATGCCGTCGTCGCGAAAGCGCTCGGGCGCGATCCGGATTCGCGCTACCAAAGCGTCGATGCGTTCGGTGCGGATCTCGAGGCGTGGCTTCGCGGTGAAGCCGTGTGCGCACGCCCCGAGTCGATCCTCGCCCGCAGTTGGCGATTCGCAACAAGGCATCGCGTGGCGTCGCTTGCGGTCGTGCTCGCGGCCATTGCGCTCTGTTCGTCGACGGTTTTTGCGCTTCTCTCGGCACAGCGAGCACATCGGAGCGAGATGCACGCAGAAATGACCGCAGAATTTCTTGAAGCGTTGTTGCGCGGGCTTGAGTCGAAAGCAGGGCAGGGCTTTGATCGGGCGCTGATGATCGAAGTGCTCGAAGATGCGGGCGCTCGTCTCCCGGAACTCGACGCAAACGACCCAGTCGCCGCAGCGCGCGTACGGCTCGCGCTCGGCAACGCTTGGTTTTCGCTCGGTTTTCAGCGCGACGCCGAGCGCATCATGCGGCCCGCCGTCGAGCGCGTGCGCGTTTCGATCGATGAGGACGCGCCTCTCGCGCGACGAATGCTCGCGGAGTACGCGCGCGTTGCTTTGGGCAATGATCCACATCAAGCACGCGAAATCGCCCTGCGACTCGTACAACGAGGTACGCCACTTCGCGGGCAGTTGTGGCCACGCGACGAAGAGAGTTTGCGGGCGCTGGTGATTTTGCTACCCGTGATGAATCTCGCCGCGTTTGAAGATGCTTCGAGAACGATGCATGGCGAAGCTGCCGGAGATTCCCGCCCAAATCGTGCGTTGCGAACGCGTGTGACGCGCTTGTCGGAGATCAAAAATCTCGAAGGAGCCAAGGTCCTCGATCCATACGACGCGCTCGCACACATCGAGCGTTGTTCAGGTTCCACGTCGAAACTCGCATTGGAAGCGCGCGCCGTTCTCCTTCGGACGCGCGTCGATTACCCGCAAAAGGAAGCCACACTCGCCGAACTCCGAACGTTGCACGAGCAACTCATCGAGCTTCCTGAACACGCCACTGTCCGCGGGAAAGTCGCCGTTTCGATTTCACTCGGTCTGTCGCAGCTTCAGCGTGTCGAAGAACTCATCGCATTCGCCGAGAGTGAGCGTGCGGCACTCGAGCCAACACTCGGTCCTGCCAACGGATCGATCCTCAACCTGCGTTTCAATCGAGCGATGTCGCTGGCGAACCTCGGTCGCGTCGATGAAGTGTCGGAAGAGTTTGTTGAAATTCTCACGGCATACCAAAGGCTTCAAGAGCCTGATGGTCGGATGAGTTCATGGGTCCGGCGTTCGGCGCTCGCATGGCTGATAGGAGAGGGCGAAGTCGAGCGCTTGGCTCGGATGTGCGCCACCTATCTCGAAGAGTGCGCGCTTGTCGGGGCCGAGCCGGTTTCGCGCCAAGAGTTTGATGATGCGATCGCGCGAGCGCGAGCGGTGTCGAATCGTGCAACAGACGAGTGATTCCCGCTCGACGGTCGGCCGCAATCCGGACGCAGCGACTTTCGCGAATTTGAGGCGCGAAACCGAGCCGCTCCCGCCGAAATGGATGCGCGCTCTCTCGCACTCGTCGTACATTGCGCGGATGCGCTTTCAACAGTCGCCTCTCGGTCTCAATTCGATTTCAGCGGTCTGTGGTCTTCTGCCGAGCACAGTGGTGGCGTTGGTTTGTACTTGTCTGACAGGCGCCGTCGCGATTTCGGCCGTTGCCGGTCCGCCGGATCTTTCGCTCGATCAAAACTCGGCGATCGTTGTTCCGCCATCGGTGTTGCGTGAGGGCGATCCTTTCCGCCAACTCGATGAAGTGCTTCCGACGCCGAACGATTTCCGCAGCGCCTCTGGTGCGCCTGGTGCACGCTACTGGCAGCAAAAAGTTGACCATGACATCGAGGTTGAGCTCGATCCCTCGCGCGCTGAAATCGCCGGCACGCAGCGCATCGTCTACCACAACAATTCGCCCGACGAACTTCGCTACCTCTGGGTCCAACTCGATCAAAATCGATTCCGCCGCGATTCGCTCGGCGAGCGCGCGGAGCCTGCACCTGATCTCTCATCGCCACAAGATGTGCGGTTTTTCCGAAACCTTGTTGAACAAGCGGAGTGGGAGGGCGGCTATCGCGATGTCGTCGTGCAGGATGCGCAAGGCGCGATGCTGCCAACGACCATCGTCGAC
>JBEIJG010000237.1:0-5374 GCA_040380385.1 Phycisphaeraceae bacterium
CGTGCACGATGTGCGTTTGTGGAAAGAGGCGCGCAAGATGGCCCAAAATGCGCGTGTTTCCGAGTGCTTTGTTCACGACACGATTGGCACGCGGAGCGAGTCGGCGGACTTCGTCGAGATATGCTCGCGCTGCACGCGCGTGATCGCTCGGCGCAGAAAGTCCTGCTGTTTCTGCCCATCGCTCGATCGTGTCGAGTTCGCCCACGCCCTTTGCATCAGGATGCGCGTCGATGATCTGATCAACCAAACTCGTACCACTGCGGGGCATGCCTGCGACGAAGACAGCGGTTTCGTCACGAAGCCCAGAGTCGCCGATTGCGGTGATGCGCTCGCGCGTCCACCACTGGATCGCTTCGTCGGTCGCGCGAACCAGTGCGTCGGGGTCGAACGCGACGTTTCGCGATGCGTGTGCACGCACGGCAGATTCCCACGCCTCCTCAAAGCGCCCCGCACGATCGAGTGCTTTCGCCCGGAGATAAAGCAACATCAAGTACGAAATCGAACCTGCGCGCGAGGCGGGCAGCGCGGCGTCGATCACACGAATTGCTTCGATCAGTTTCTCAGATTCGTGCGTGCCTTCACGGACGAGGAGCTTCGCATACTCGTACGCGATCCGTTCAGGGAGCGCGGCATCGGAACCTTGGGAGCGCTGCAATGCATCGAGGATTGGCGCAAGTTCTGCGCGCGCTTCGTCGGCGCGACCTGCTTCTTCAAGCGTCGCAACAAGTGCAACGCGAAGATCACGCACCGCTGGTGCGAGACGAATCGCATGTCGAAGATCGGTGAGCGCATCGTCGGTGCGTCCAAGCGCGCGATACGAATCACCGCGCAGCATGAGCGATTCAGGGTGCGCAGCCAACGCAAGCGATCTCGTGGCGAGTGCGATGGCCTCGTTGTGTTGGCCGAGATCGTTGCGACATCGCGCCGCGAGGGTGAGCATTTCCGGATCGCGTGGATCGATACGGAGGAGCGGTTCGATGGCCGCAAGTGCCTCGCGCGTTCGCCCCGCGCGAAAGATCGCGCGAATCTCTTCAAGCTTCGCGGCGCGGCCGCTCTTTGCGGGCGTTCCACGCGGCTGCTGTTTCACGCTCCGCCTCCGGCGCGCGCGGGTACATCATCAAACGGAAGCGTGGAGAGTTCGACGTCTGGGAGTCGCTTCTGGAGGTTGCGAACAGCCCATTCGTCAGAGAAGAAAATCACCGGACGGCCGCTCGCATCGACCCCGTGCGTTGAGTCGCTCAGGAGTTCGGGCATGAAGTCCGCAGGTGCGCCGTTCTTTCGCCACCAACGGACGATCTGCCAGCGCGCCTTTTCAAGGCGAGATTCGGCGCCGTACTCGCTCTTCAATCGGTACTGCACGACTTCGAATTGCAGCGGACCAACAGCGGCGAGGATCGGCGTTTTGATCTGACCCGCGCCAACTTCCATCTGCTGCACGACACCTTCCTTCAGCAGTTGGTCGACTCCGAGTCGATACTTCTTCGAGTTGCCTGGCTGCGGATTGGTGAGGTACGCGAAGACTTCGGGCGTGAATTGCGGTATCTCGCTAAAGCGAATCGTGCGATCTTCCGCAAGCGTGTCGCCGATCTGCAGGATGTCGTGGCCGATGATGCCAATGACGTCGCCCGCTTCGCCTTCTTCAACGGTTTCGCGCTCTTGGCCGAAGAGTTTCTGCGCGCTAGACAAGCGAATTTTCTTGCCACTCTGTACGTGCACGACCGTCATTTCGCGCTCAAATTTGCCGCTCACGACACGCACGAACGCGATGCGATCGCGGTGCTTCGGATCCATGTTGGCTTGGATCTTGAAGACGAATCCGCTGAACGTCGGATCCTTTGGCTCGATGAGTTTCTCACCCGAGCGACGTGCGCCGGGATCAGCCGAATGTTCGAGGAATCCGTCGAGAAGGAGCTGCACACCGAAGTTGTTTGCGGCGCTTCCGAAGTAGACCGGCGTGATTTCGCCAGCGAGGACGCGCGCGCGATCGAACTCGGCACCTGCGCCTTCGAGCATTTCGAGTTCGTCGCGGCCTTGGCGGTAGATGTCGGCGTCGATGCGCGATGTGATCGCAGGATCGTCGAGGCCGACGACTTGGACGGGTGCTTCGCGCATGCCGCCCTTCGTGCGTTCGAAGAGATGCAAGCGCGTTTCGAGTCGGTCGTAGACACCGCGGAATTCAGGGCCGTTCCCGAACGGCCAGTTCACCGGAAACGCGCCGATTCCGAGCACGCTTTCGAGTTCGTCGAGGAGCGCGATCGGGTCCTTCGTCGGACGATCGCACTTGTTCATGAAGGTGAAAATTGGCACGCCGCGACGTCGGCAAACTTCAAACAGTTTGCGCGTCTGTGGCTCGATACCTTTGCCAGCATCGATCACCATGACGGCGGCATCAACCGCCGTAAGCACGCGATAGGTATCTTCGCTGAAGTCCTTGTGGCCGGGCGTGTCGAGCAGGTTCACGCGATAGCCGTTGTAGTCAAACTGCAGCACGGTCGACGAAATCGAGATGCCGCGTTGCTTCTCGAGTTCCATCCAGTCCGATGCCGTGGCGCGTTGATCCTTGCGCGCTGTCACCGAGCCCGCAAGCGCAACCGCGCCGCCGTAGAGGAGGAACTTCTCGGTGAGCGTCGTTTTACCGGCGTCGGGGTGCGAGATGATCGCGAAAGTTCGGCGGGGGAGATGCGCGGAGGACTGTGCCATCGTGTGTCTGTGCGGTTCGGGGCGCGAGATTGTCGCAGAAATGGATGGAAGAGAGAAGTGGGCGCACTGTGGTTGCGCGGGCGAGTTGGCTCATGTTCAATACAGGGATGCTCATCGACTCTTCGTGCTGCGCGCGCATTGCGCTCCCTCTCGCACTTTCGTCGTTCGTGGCGGTTCTGCCGCTCTTTGCCGCCGTCGCCCCGCAGGACGGCGGAGTTGTTGCGAAGCCCGCAACGCCAGCAGTGGTGCCTGCACAAGTGGTGCCTGCACAAGACGTGAAGGCGGCCGACGCCACCTCTGATGTCGAGGCCGCGCTGCGAAAGTCGGTCATCAACATCAAGGTGCGTCAAGAGTCACGCGATCCTTCGACGCCGTGGAAGCGTGAAAGCCCCGAGGAGTTTGGCGGTTCTGGCGTTGTGGTCGCTCCCGGAAAGATCTTGACCAACGCGCATGTCGTCGAACAAGCGAGCGAGATTTTGCTCGAAACGAATCAGACGACGCTGCCGATTCAGGCGGAACTTGTCGGGATCGACAAGACGCGCGATCTCGCGCTTCTCTCCACGACCGACGCCGCGTTCATCGCGGCACATCCGCCGATCCCGATTCTTGAGGGCTTGCCGAAGGAAGGCTCGCGTGTCGTGGTGATGGGGTACCCGCTTGGTGGCGAGCAACTCTCGACGACGAGCGGCGTGATTTCGCGCATTGAGTGGTCGGACATCGGCATGACGGGCGAGCCAGGCATGCGCGTGCAGGTTGATGCCGCAATCAACTTTGGCAACTCTGGTGGCCCAGCGTTTGTCGATGGAAAGGTCGCGGGCCTTGCTTTCAGTGGCATGGATAACTCGATGGCCGACAACATCGCCTACCTGCTCGCCACCGAGGAAGTGCGACGTTTCCTCGATGAGATTGAGACAGGCACGATCGACGGCAACACCGTCATTGGTATTGAAACGCAAACGCTCGAGAATCCAGCACTGCGCGCCAAACTTGGCGCTGGCGCTGATGTGTCTGGCGTGGTGGTGATCGATCAAAAGGGCGGCCCACTGCAAGCGTGGGACATTCTCACGAAGATCAACGGTTACTCGATCGACAACAAGGGACAGATCACGATTGAAGGCGATCGCAAGGTTGCGATGGATTGTGCGGTGGGACGCTTTGTGCCGACGGCGGACAAGAAGACGATTTCCGTTGAATATGTGCGGGACGGCAAGGCGGCAACCGCTGAAATCCCAGCGTTTTCGCGTGCAACACGCACCATCGGCAGTTACCCAGACGGGAACTATCCGTACCTCGTCTACGGTCCGCTGGTGTTTAGCCCGATGCACATGGATCTCTTGCGCATGACGGGTGGTTGGATGTTCTTCGGTGAAAGTCCGATCGCGCAGTTCATCACCGATGAGCGGCCAAGCGGTGGCAAGCAAATTGTTGCTGTTGCATCTCCGTTGTTGTCGCACCCGGTCGGTCGTGGTTACGAAGTGAACCCAGGCCAATCCGTGAAGAGCGTCAATGGGAAGACCTTCGCGAATTTCGCGGAATTCGTGCAGCTCCTCAATGATCTGAAGGACGAGTACGTCGTGTTTGAATTCAATGAACGCGGCATCGAACGACTCGTCTTCAAGCGCACCGAGATCGAGGCCGCGACCGAGAAGATCATGGATTCGAACGGCATTCGTCGTCCATGCTCGAAGGATGTGCAGGCGATTTGGACGAAGGACTGATCGGCGTGATTTGAGCGCTCGCGACTGGCGGCGGGGCGGCTTCGCCGCGTCCGCCGCTCTCGCTCGCTTTGTCGTTGGCCACGCCGTCACTTCCACGCCTGCATCCTCGTGACTGGGCGCTATCCTCTCGACCCGTGCTTCCACAGAACAACGTTTTCCATAGCGTGATGGATTTGTCCGACCGCATCGCAGCCCGCGAAGCCGATTGGCGCGCGGGAGCCGTCGTCTATCAAGTCTTCGTCGATCGCTTCGCGCCGAGTTCAGACCTCGACGCAAAGCGCGCGTTGTATCCCGCGCCGAAGACGCTTCGCTCGTGGCACGAAACGCCGGCGAAAGGCCACTTCGTCGAGTCGGCGGGCGTGTGGAGTCACGAGATCGATTTCTGGGGCGGCGACCTCGCGAGCGTGCGAGGAAAACTCGATCATTTGCGCGCGATTTCGGCGGATGTGCTCTATCTCAACCCGATTCATCTCGCGTACACCAACCACAAGTACGACAGCGCGGACTACCTCGAGGTAAGCCCTGAGTATGGCTCACGCGCCGACTTGCGCATGCTTGTTGGCGACGCACACGGGCGCGGACTGAAAGTGGTGCTCGACGGCGTTTTCAACCATGTTGGCCGCCGTCACCGTCTGTTCGAGGAAGCGATGCGCGATCCAAACAGCAAGTATCGCTCGTGGTTTTTCATCGGAAGTGAGTATCCAAACGGATACCGAGGCTGGGCGGATGTTGCGAATCTCCCAGATCTCCACGTCGAGCGCGAAGAAGTGCGCGAGCATCTTTGGAACAGCCCGGACAGCGCGGTGCGCTCGTATCTCCGCGATGGTGTCGACGGCTGGCGACTTGATGTTGCGAGCGATCTCGGGCCGCACTTCCTGCGCGAGTTGACGCAGAGCGCCCACCGCGAGAAGCCGGGTTCGTGCGTTGTGGGCGAGATTTGGAATGCGCCGAGCGGC
>JBEIJG010000238.1:0-5370 GCA_040380385.1 Phycisphaeraceae bacterium
CGGCGCGATCGCCGACGTCGAAACGCGTTATCACTTTGCGTCGCGCGCGGCGTTCGATGCCTACGCGAACGGCCCGGCCGTGCCGCTGCGCGCTGAAGGCATCGCGAAGTTTCCGCCGTCGCGCGGCATCGTCATGACGCGCGGGTTTGCGAAGTCAGCGCTTCGAGTCCCACTCGCCTGACTTTGGCCTGACACCGAGTTGCGCCTCGAGCATCGCGAGTTCGCGCGGCGAGAGTTGCGCAAGCGGGTCCAGCGCAAGTTCGGCATTGGTGATGTAGGCGCGCTCGTATGCCTCGCGTGGATCCGCGATTTCCTCGGGGAGAATCCCATCGCGCAAGATGCGCCGCGCATCGCCAAGCGCCATCCAGCGGCGCGGGTTGCGGGGCATCGCCTTCGCGCCGTCCTCAACGACCTGGAGCAGCGCGAACTTGTTCCAGCGATCGGCGCCCGAAGGCTCAAGACCAGAAGAGCCGGAATCCGAAGAGCCCGAACCTGACGTCGCGCCACCCGCAAAGACCCGCCGAATGATCGCAAGCGCCACATCCGCGCGAAGTGCAGAAGCGCGCGGGCCGCGCAATTGCCGCCGCCACGCGGACTTTTCTGCAAGTTCCATCGCGGCAAGTTCGCGCGCACCGACCGACGTACCCGCATCACCCTCGCTCCTCCGCGCGACCGCTGCAGCTGCGAGCGCCTGCATCACCGAGGCTTCGAGTTCGAAGCGCGACCATGCGAAGTCATTCGCCGACAGTTGACGCGCAGCGTCCATGCGAAGGTCGTACTCCCGCGCTGGTTCGGTCGCGATCGGCGCGAGCGAACGCGCGACGTGTTCGACGCGCGCGGCACGAGAGAGATCCTGAAGCAGTCCGAAGGACATCGAAAGTACGGCGAGTAACCCGAGCATGACCACCGCAAGTTCGTTCGAGACGCGAATCGCGAAGCGGCGCTCCGAAGCACGCTTCAGCAACGCGCCCGATGCTCCCACGCCGAGATCCGTCGCACATGCAATGAGCGCAAGCGCGAGAACGCACGACCCGGGCATCCACGCGACGGTTTCGATCTGCGCGTGGACGAGGACGAGGACGCCAAGTGCAAACGCCGTTGCGCGCAACATCGCTTCAGGAATGAGGAGCGCCGCCTGCGCCGCACACCATGTAAGCAACGCAAATGCACACACGCCGAGGAGACGCGTCGCGAGCCAGTATGCGTCAAAGATCGGCGCCTCCACGGTTGCGGCAAGCAGCATGCCGCCAAACCCCGCTCCCGCAGCGACGACAAGCGCGAGACGCGGAACAACACGTCCTTCTGCCTCCGAGCTCGTCGGCGTGTCCGCGCCCACGCCTGCGGTGCGCTTCGGCCAGAACATCGCGACGACGAGCCCGATCCACGCGAGCCCGCTCACGCCAAAGGCCACGAGCCAATCGAAGAAAATCGAGTGCAGACTCTTCACATCTTCGGGGCAATTCGCAGGCTTCGCGGCGTTGAAGAACTCCTGCACGCGATCAGGGCCACAGCCGAAAATAAACCAGTCGAGTTTGGAGAGGATGTTGAGTCCTGCCTCGATGTAGTAGCCACGAAAGAGGAGGCTCAACTCGTTGACACGCGTACCGACGAGCCAGCGCGCACCGACCAGCGCAAGCATGCACGCTGGAAGGACGAGCATCCAACGTGCGGAGATCGGCGCACTACGCCGCGTTGAGACGACGAGCACTGCCGCACCGATGACCGTCGCGCCGATCGCACCTTTGCCGCCGTTGACGAGAAGGAGCGCAGCGCACGCACACGCTGCAAGCGCGAAAAGCAGCGTGTTTCCCGATTGCTGCATTCGGCGCGCAAAAATCGCGAGTGCTGCGAACCCGACGGCGCCGACGCCCATCATCGTCGAGAAAGGGTTCGACAGACCGAACCAACCCGAGGCCTCGGGCTGCATCAAGCGCCGCTCGTAACTGCGCGCGGCACTCGAATCGGGTAGCCAGCCGCGCGCGGCGAAGAACTCGTCGCGCGTCGCTTCAAAGTGCGCGACCGTTGCGGGATGTTCGACGAACACCTGCACCGCGCCGCGTACGGCGAGCAGCGCGATGAGGCCGAGCAGTACCGCGAGCGCCGCTGCACGCATCGCACGATCTCGAACAAGATGCGCGAGAGCGACACATGCAAGCATCGCCGCGATCCATGTATCAGCACGGAAGCCGTTGTCAGCGACGATGCCCGTGCGCGCATGGATGAAAGCGACGGGTACTGGAAGCAGCGCGAGGAGCACGAGTCCAAACCGCACACCACGCTTTGCGCGTGCTTCACCGAACAACGCGATGGCTGCCGAAAGAAAGAGCGCAAGATCGAGGACATGCGACTTTGCCGCGCCAAGCACCAGGAGCGGCATCTGGTCGAGCGCTGGGTCAATGTCGGCGAACCAGACGTTCGGTTCGATCGACACCATCGCGCGGATCGAGGCTACCGCGAGGATTCCCACCAGACCGACGTACCGCAGCATGGACACAAAGCGGCCCGCATTCGCGCCGCTTTCGCGCGGGGCTGAGACTGGCGCCTCCCCCGTCACGCGTCGTCCCTCGGCCGTCGCACACTCGTTTCAAGCACCGCCATCACCGCGAAGATCCCGAGAAGTTGCAGACCCACGAGCGCTGCTTGCCACGGTCGGAGCAGCCCCAGCCCAATCGCACTCATCGCGGTCACCGCAGTGAGAAGCCAAAGCACTCCGACCGCACGACGCTTCGAAAGGCCAAGTTCGACGAGTCGGTGTGAGATGTGTTCGTGCCCACCAATGAATGGGCTCTTCCCGCGGGAGATCCGCCACAGTGTGACGTACACACCGTCATACAAGGGAATCGCAAGCACGATGATTGGCATGAAGACGCCGTACCACGCACTGCCAAGCGCATAACCCGCATGATCGGTATCGATGTAGACGGTGCGGGCCGCGAGTGTCGCAAGCATGTACCCAACGAAAAGCGACCCGCCATCGCCCATGAAGATCCGCGCGGGCGCCACGTTGAAGACGAGAAAGCCGCCGAGCGCACCGACGAGCAGCGCGAGCGTTGACGCGACGAACCACTGCGCCGTCAGAACCGTGGCCACCATGAAGGCCAGTGCGGCGATCAATGCGATTCCACCGGCCAGTCCATCCATGTTGTCGATGAAATTGACGGCATTCACAACCACGATGATCCACGCGACGGTGAGTACAACGCTTGCGAGTTCGCCTCCGGGGTAGGCTGCGAGAAAATTCGCGAGCAGTCGAACATCAGAGAAGAGCGTCGTGGCGAGTGCGATGCCGACTTGCAGAAAAAGTTTCGGCCACGCGCGCAGCGCGCGACGGTCATCGACGAGCCCAACAAGATGCATCGCAAACGCGCCGAGGAGAATCGTGATCCACGTGCCGCGCGCAGACGAAATGCGCTCGAGATGGGGCGCGAGACTCGCAAATCGCTCGGCGACGAAATCAGGCGCGAATGTCGTCGCCACGAGACCTGCGGCGAGCGGCCCAGCGACCGCCCAGAAAATCGCGATTCCGCCGATGTTCGGCACACGGCGCAGATCTTTCACATGCCCTGCGACGCCTGGCGTATCAAGCGCTCCGACGCGATGCCCCAGCCGAACGAGTAGCCAAGTCGCGGGAAGCGCGATGGCGAAACCTACGAGAAGAAGCGCGAGGACCGTGCCGAGCATCTCGCGGTAAGGTACACGCGATGAGTTCGCTTCGATCAGTCACGTTGTATTGCTCCAGTTCGCGCAGCCTCGATCCGCATTTCGCAGTGGCGGCGAGGGCCGCAGGTGAATTGCTCGCGCGCCGCGGGATCACGCTCGTCTACGGCGGCGGCGGACTTGGCTTGATGGGCGAAGCCGCACGTGCGTGCAAGGCTGCAGGCGGTCGTGTCGAGGGAATCATCACGCGCAAGTTTCTGGATCTTGAGCAAGGTTGGCTTGGCTGCGATGAACTCGTCGTGGTCGACACCATGCGTGAGCGAAAGCGCATCCTCATCGAGCGCGCGGATGGGTTCCTCGTTTTGCCTGGAGGCATGGGGACGTTCGAGGAGTTCTTTGAAACACTTGTCGGCCGACAGATCGGCGACCACGCGAAGCCGATCGCAGTGCTCGATGACCACGGCTACTACTTGCCGTTGCATTCACTCATTGAGCACTCGATTCGTGAGCGTTTCGCACGCGAAGCTCTCCGCGAAGTCCTGCGATTCGGGACCGAACTCGAGCCGCTCGTGGATTGGCTCGCCGCAGAAGCCGCAGCGCCCGTTGCCGCCGATCCTGAACGTTTCCTGCCGATGGGCCCAAAGAATCCATCGTCCCCCTCGCACTGACCATTCGCACGGAACGCGAACCACGCCGCGCCCGTGATGCGCCGCCTCCACGCCTTCACCCGTTGACAGAGCAATGCCGCGCGCTGACTCCAACTCCTCCCACGATTTGCCACCGATCGGCCTGATCGCTGGTCAAGGCCGATTGCCGGTGCTCGTCGCCGAGGGCATTCGCGCTGCTGGCCGAAAGGTCGCGTGTATCGGGTTGCACGATCAGTTCGTGCCTGAACTGCCCTCCCACTGCGACTTCTTCGAGACCGCAGGTGTCGTCCAACTCGGCCGATGGCTGCGCCTCGCACGGAAGTTCGGCGTACGCGACACGGTCATGGTCGGTCGCGTGGCGAAGGCGCGTATGCACGACCCGCTGAAGTTGTTCCGCCAACTTCCCGACTGGCGCGCGGTCAACCTTTGGTACCGCAAACTCCGCCACGACCGACGCAGCGCGACGCTCCTCACCGTCCTCGCCGATGACCTCGCGAAAGAGGGCCTCGTCCTCATCGACTCCACCACGTACATTCCCGATCACATGGCCCGCGAAGGCACGATGACCAAGCGCGAACCCTCCGCTGAACAGCGGAGCGACATCCTGTTTGGCTGGCCGCTTTTGCGGCAAATCGGCTCGCTTGATGTTGGACAAGCGATCGCCGTCCGCGAGAAGGACGTGATCGCTGTCGAAGCCGTCGAAGGCACCGATCGCATGATTGAGCGCGCGGGACAACTCTGCCGTCGCCGCGGTTGGACGCTGCTCAAAACCGCACGTCCCGGCCATGACATGCGTGCCGACGTTCCAACGATTGGCGTCTCTACGATCGAGAACATGCATCGCGCGGGTGGCGGCTGCATCGCGATTGGCGTCGGTCGAGTCATCATCGTCGACCTCCCTGCCGTCATCGATGCGGCCGATCGCTGCGGCATCGCGATCGTTGGCGTGCCAGAAGACTGAGACACGAAGACTGAGACACGAAGACTGAGACACGAAGACTGAGACACGAAGACTGAGACACGAAGACTGAGACACGAAGACTGAGACACGAAGAGTGAGAACGTC
>JBEIJG010000239.1:0-5362 GCA_040380385.1 Phycisphaeraceae bacterium
AAGTCGTCGCGCGTCCACGGGTTCTTTCCCGCGCCGTACCATCGGCACCTCACTGAGCGTCGCGAAAAGGTGCGCGCCGAATGGCATCCGGCCGATACGTGCGCTGCGACGATTGAAGTGTGATCTGTGACCGCTCTGCTTCCGAAGGGACTTCCGTTGACGACCGCCTCTGCCACCGCTTTCCCCGTTCAGAACGCCGGCACCCCGATCGGGACTCCCGAGATCGACAATCTTGCGATCAACACGATTCGCACGCTGTCGATGGACGGCGTGCAAGCAGCAGACTCGGGCCACCCGGGTACGCCGATGGCGCTCGCGCCAGTCGCGTACGCGCTGTGGCAGGACATCCTGCGCTACGACCCCGCGAATCCGTTGTGGGCGAATCGCGATCGATTCGTGCTCTCGAACGGTCACGCATCGATGCTGATCTACTCGCTGCTCTACCTCGCGGATGTGCAGCGTGCCGATCATCACGGTCATCTCACGGGTGAACCAACGCTGACGCTCGATGATCTCAAGCGATTCCGCCAACTCGGTTCGCGTTGCCCTGGTCACCCTGAGTCGCATTTGACGACGGGTATCGAAACGACGACGGGCCCGCTGGGTCAAGGCCTCGCGACGAGCGTTGGTATGGCGATGGCCTCGAAGTGGCTCGGTGCGCGTTACAACCGACCGGGCTATCCGCTGTTTGATTTCCGCGTGTGGTCGATCTGTGGCGACGGCTGCATGATGGAAGGAATCTCGGGCGAGGCGGCGAGCCTCGCGGGTCACCTCGGACTTTCCAATCTCTGCTGGATTTACGACTTCAACCGCATCACGATCGAAGGTGCGACGGATCTCGCGTACTCTGATGATGTCGCAACGCGCTTCATGGGTTACGGATGGAATGTGGTGCGCGTTGGTGACGCGAACGACATTCCGTCTCTCTTGCGTGCGTATCGCACGGCGGAGCGTTCGACCGATCGGCCGACGCTCGTCATCGTCGATAGCCACATCGGCTACGGTTCGCCGAAGAAGCAAGACACGGCGAGCGCGCACGGTGAGCCACTTGGAGACGCGGAAATCGCGGCAACGAAGCGCGCGTATGGCTGGCCCGAAGACGCGAAGTTCCTCGTGCCAGATGGCGTGAAGGAGCGCTTCACAGAGAAGCTCGGCGCGCGCGGTGCAGCGGCGAGTGCCGAGTGGAAGACGCGATTCGAGGCGTATGCGAAGGCGTATCCGTGGCTCGCCGCGGAAGTCGAAACGATGCTTGCGCGCGGGCTTCCTGAAGGTTGGGACAAGGATCTCAAGCCATACCCAGCAGATGCGAAGGGCAATGCCTCGCGCAACACCTCGGGGCAAGTACTCAATCAGATTGCGAAGAACGTGCCATGGATGATCGGTGGCAGCGCGGATCTCGCGCCAAGTACGAAGACGCTCCTCACCTTTGATGGAGCGGGCGCGTTCCAAAAGGGCGCGTTTGGCGGCCGAAATCTGCACTTTGGTATTCGCGAGCACGCGATGGCGGCGATCGTCAATGGCCTCACGCTTTCCGGTTTGCGCGCGTACGGTTCGGGCTTCCTTATCTTTAGCGATTACGCACGTGGCGGCATTCGCTTGAGTTCGATCATGGAGTTGCCCGCGCTCCACATCTTCACGCACGACTCGATTTACGTCGGTGAAGATGGTCCGACGCACCAACCGATCGAACAACTCGTCGGTTTGCGCGCGGTTCCGGGGATGCACGTCTTCCGTCCATGTGATGGCAACGAAGTCATCGCATGTTGGCGCGCGGCGATGCAACTTACGCATCACCCCGCGGCATTCGCGCTGACGCGTCAGAATCTTCCGACGCTTGATCGCTCGTGTTACGCCTCGGAAGATGGCTGCTTGAAGGGCGCGTATGTGCTCTCAGAAGCGGAAGGCGGAGCGCCTGATGTGTTGTTGATCGGATCGGGCAGCGAAGTGCATCTCGTGTTGGCGGCGCAAGAAATCCTCGCGAAAGAAGGCATCAAGGCGCGCGTCGTTTCGATTCCATGCACGGCACTCTTTGATTCGCAGGATGCGGCGTATCGCGACGCGGTGCTGCCGAGCGCGGTGCGTGCACGCGTGACGTGCGAAGCGGCGAGCACGATGGGTTGGGATCGCTACGCAGGAATCGATGGCGAATGCGTCGGCATGACGAGCTTCGGCGCGAGTGCTCCTGCGAAGGATGTCGCGAAACACTTCGGTTTCACGGCGGAAAATGTCGCGGATGCGGCGCGTCGCTCGCTCGCGCGTGTGCGCGGCGGAGGTGTGCGATGAAGATCGCGGTTGCCTCCGACCATGCAGGCTTCCCGTTGAAGGAAGCGATGAAGAAAGAAGTCGAAGCGTTGGGTCATGAAGTCATCGACCTCGGAACGCACTCGACCGACGCCGTGGATTACCCCGACTACGCCGAGAAAATTGGCCTTGCGGTGGTGAGTGGTGAAATCGATCGCGGCATTCTTTTCTGCGGTTCGGGTATCGGCGCGAGTGTGGCTGCGAACAAGATTCCAGGCGTGCGCGCGGGAAACTGCAGCGACACGTATTCCGCGCATCAAGGCGTCGAACACGATGCGATGAATGTGCTCGTGCTTGGCGGGCGCACGGTTGGCGCTGCAGTTGCGAGCGAAATGGTGCGTGCATATCTCGCGGCCGAGTACACGCATGAGGCACGACACGAGAAGCGCCTGGCGAAAGTGCTTGCGATTGAAGCGCGCTATGCCGTCGTAGCGCAGTGAATGTATGTTGTCGCGCGATGAACGCAGCGCATGCAAGAAGCGCAGCAGCAACGAGCGACGAATGAAAAACGACACGGCCCCGCGCGAACGGGGCCGTGTTTCATTTTGAGATGGCGTTTGGAGCGGAGCGCTTGTTCCGAAGGTGCGTCGCCACACGACGCATCACATCATTGCTTCGGGGCCGCGGTTCCCGCGCCTGGACCGCTGCCCGGTCCAGCAGCGCCTTGGCTTGGAATGCCGAGGAGTTCAACGTCGAAGATCAGCGTTGCCTTCGGCGGAATCGCACCTTGGCGGCCGCGCTCGCCGTATGCGAGCTGGTACGGAATGATGAGCTTGCGCTTACCGCCAACCTTCATCGTGCCGACGCCTTCGGTCCAACCCTTGATGACGCCGCCGAGTGGGAACTCAACTGGTTGGCCACGATCGACGCTTGAGTCGAACTTCGTACCGTCGACGAGCCAACCCGAGTAGTGCACCTTCACAGTCGCTTGCGGACCAGCGGGCATCTCACCGGTGCCTTCGACGAGATCGACGTACTTGAGATCGATCGTGCCTTCGGGCAGGTTGACTGGCATGGTTTGAACTTCGGCCGTGAACGCTTCACCTGGAAGACGAGGCTTCTCGGTATCGGAGATCACGGTGCCGTCGACCGCGTTCACGATGACTTCGAACGCCTTGCCACCTTTGTAGATCATGACCGTCGCGGTCGCGGGGTCGGCAGAGAAATCGAACGTCGCGCTCCGGACGGATCCGTCGTGCTTTGCGAGGGCAGCCTTGACCGCGCTGGCGATCGTGAGCGTCGGGGCGCTGACTGCGCCGGTCGCGCCGTTCACGGTGACCTTCTTCGCGAAACCACCGCTCGCGATCGTGACTTCGTACATGATCGGCTCGACGAGCATGGCTCGCGCGTCGATCGTGGTGCTGCCGGGGACGGCCGCTTCTGCGAGTTCGATTGCCTTTGCGAGGTCGACCTTCAGAGCCGCGAGCGATTGCTCGACTTCCGATGGATCGGGAGGAATGGTGGTGTAATCGACTTGACCGAGAGCGCTGGTGGAAGTCATTGCGAAAGTGATGGCGGTTGCGAGGGGAGCGGCGAGGCCGCCAAACGTTGCGAAGAGATTCTTCATCTGTGGTCGTTCCTTACGTCGTTCCTAACTTTGGATCCTTCGGGGAAGTGGGCCGAGATGCTAGCATCGGCAGCATGTCGCTCGGGACGAGAGTCTTGAGAACGTCTTGGGTTTGGACTGGAGGCAACGTGCACCGCGAATCGCAGCGTGGGTCGAGTTTGGGAATCGTGAAGGTTGTCGATACGCGCGGCGGCCCGAACCCCTCCGTCGCGACTGCGCAGCTGCGCGGTGCGATTTCACAGCGGCGCGTTGCGGGGACGACTCTTCGCACCGTTCTATCTGCTGTTGTGGGCGGGACTTTCCTGCTCGCAGGCTGTGGGTATACCGGCGACGCGGAAATCGAGCCAGAGACGTCGACCGCGGCAACGCCACCGGCGGCGACCGCCCCGGCCGCGCAAGACGACGGGACGCGACCGCCCGCAAGGTCCGCATATGGAAAGGCGATGGAAGCGGCGCATCGCTTGGAAGACAAGGTTGAGGACTACAACAAAAAGATCGAGCAGGCCGCCGACGACGCGTTCAAGTGAGCGTCAGTGGACACATCGGGTGGGGCGCCCGGGGGTTGATCAGGCCCGCATCGGGAAACGAGATCGAGAACCCAGATGGAGGAGTTTGTACGCCGGGGTGCATCTAGACCCAAGTGGTCTGCGATTTCCTTCCGCTCGCGCAACACGCGGGCGGAGGCACCATGATCGCTCACAACGCAGCACTGCACTTGGCTTCACACACGCATCACCTCGGGAACGAGGGCGAAGATGATGTCCACGGTGATTGTGGTTGTGGCGGTGGCGCGCACACGACGTCGAAGGTCCACGCGCGTCCGCTCACGGGCGAAGTCGATCAGCCGCGCATCGCGCGTGCGGTTCGTGAGATCCTCATTGCCATCGGCGAGGATCCAGATCGCGAAGGCATCATCGAGACACCAAAACGTGTGGCGAAGGCCTACGCGGAGCTTTTCCGGGGGCTCCGCGAGGATGTTTCGTCGCACCTCGCACGAACGTTCGAGCAACGTTCGGACGAACTCATCACGGTGACCAACATCAACTTCTTCTCGACGTGCGAGCATCACTTGCTGCCTTTCCATGGGCAAGCACATGTGGCATATGTCCCGGGAAATGGGCGGGTTGTTGGCCTCTCGAAACTTGCGCGGACTGTTGAAGTCTTTGCGCGCCGCCCCCAGTTGCAGGAGCGGCTCACCGACCAGATCGCCGACGCGCTCGTCGAGCACCTCGACGCGGCTGGCGCCGTCGTGATGGTGGAGGGCGAGCACATGTGCATGCGCATGCGCGGAGTTCGCTCGCACGATGCACGCATGACGACCTTCGCGCGGCGCGGGATTTTCCGCTCTGACGAGCGCCGCGGCGCGGAAACCGTGCAACTCGTGCGCGATCTCGCGGCGCGACCGCGCGGTTGATCACGAGCCCGACCTCACGAGCCCGACCTCACGCGCCCGACCTCACGCGCCCGACCTCACGCGCCCGACCTCACGCGTCT
>JBEIJG010000240.1:0-5353 GCA_040380385.1 Phycisphaeraceae bacterium
CGGCGCGAACGCGCTATCGCGACGCAGCGCGACTCGCGGAGGGTATTCGCGCGGGTATTCCGGGCGATGCGACGACCGCAAGTGCAACGCTTTCCGCGCAGGCTGCAGCTCTTCTTGAGGTTGCGAAGCGCGCGGAGAAGCGTGCTGCGGACATCGACAAGCGCGCAGAGCGTGCAAGTGGCCTCGCGCGCGACCTCGCCGTTGACGCGATGGATGAAGAGCGATCGATGGCGGGTCAGGCACGCTATCTCGCCGCGTGGAGTTTGCTCTACCGCGGGTTTCTCGCCAAGAGCCAAGAGGACACAACCCGAGCGCGCGCGATTTTCGGCGACTTGCTCGGGGCTGCTGATGGCAAGCTCGATCCTGACGATATCAGCGACGATCTCCGTTCCGACGAAGCTTTCGCCAGTGCGATTCTCGGCTACGCGCTTGCGACGGCGCGCGTGCAAGGATTCCCCGAGAGTTCCAAGTATCTCAAGCTTCTCGAGAGCGATGAAACGCATCCATCTGTCGGCGATGCATTGCCAGGTTGGAAGTTGATCGCGGCACTCGAGGCGCGTTCATTCGGCGATGCTCGTCAACTTTTTGCGCGTGTCGCTCCTCGTGAGGATGCAGCGAATTGGGCGCGCGTGGCGGTATCGCGTGCGGTTGAAGATGGCGACGCTGCGAATTCGTCGGGCGGTGCGAAGGACGCTGCGGTGTTACTCAACGAGGCGGTCGCGACGCTCGCGGCACGCCGGGATTTGGGCGCGATTCGCGATCTCGTTGGTCGCTATGGCGAAGGAATCTTGGGTGCGGACGCTGCGGGATTTGTGCCGCGCTATGTGCGCGCGGTTCGGCTCTACGACGACGCGCAGTCTGCAATCGCGCAGGCTGGTGAAGATGAAGACAAACTGAAGAGTGCGGAAGTTCGCGGTCCTTCGCAAGAAGCTGCGGATGCGCTTGGTGCGGCACTCGAAGCTGCAGATATCAAGCAGTACGAGGATGCTGCGCAGAGTTGCCGCTTGATGCGCGCGTGGAGTTTGCGCGGTGCGGGCCGCTTTGCAGATGGCGCAAAGGCTTTCGACGAAGTTGCCGCGGTAAGCCTCGGCGAGCGTGCCGAAGATGCCGCGCGCGCAGCGATCGCGTGCATCGATGATCAGCATCGACAAACGACGGATGTCGCATCGCGTGATGCAGCGGAGAAAGAGTTGATCGCACGGATCGACGCGTATCTCTCGCGTTTTCCCGCAAGTGATGCCGTGCCGAGCCTTCTTGTCCGCAAGATTGCACTCGTCGCGGATCCCGCTTCTGCCGACATCGAACGCTTGCTTCAAGTTCGGCCGGATACCAAAGAGTGGCTGCCTTCGCGCCGACAAGCGCTCTCTGCGCTCTATCGCGCGTTCCGCGCAGGCAAAGAGCCGCGCGAAGAGACGGGCAAGCGATATCTGCAGATCCTCGGTGAGCTTCCCGCAGATCCAAAGACGCAACTTCCAGCGTCAAGCCCTGCCATTGCGCGACAGGCGCTCGAAGTGGTGCTCGCGAATGAAGTTCGCGATCTCAAGACGGCGATGTCGCTCATCGCGGCGCTTGAAGCCGCTGGCGCTGCGGGTGAGTTTGATTTGCGCGCAGCCGACGAGGAAATCGCGTACCGCAAACTTCAACTTGCGATCCTGAGCGAGCGTTGGGCCGATGTTGAAGCGGCGCTTGCGCCGTTTGAGAAGCCCGAAGCGACCGAACTCTGGGCAGATGCGGCGTTGCGTTTGGCGATCCGCGGCGCGGAAGGAAAGCGTCGCAGTACGCCGAGTGATGCACCGGCGCGCGCGGGTTATGTCGCGACGATCGTGCGCGCGGGCGACGCGATTCTGTTGCGTGCGGGTGGTCCTGCGGTTGCGCTCGCCGACACGACGAAGGACTCGCAGGCCTACGCGCAACTCGCGCGTGTGGCACTCGACGCGCGCGTGGAACTCGTGAGGAGCTCAGCCGATGCGGACAGCGCAAAGGCAGGCCTTCCGATCGCGGAGGCATTGCTTGCGAAAACCCCGCGTGACGCCACGATTTTGCGCGCAGCAGCGGGGCTCGCGGAAGCCGCCGGAAACTACGAAGCCGCGGCGAATCACCTGCGTGCGCTTGTTGGTGGGCTTCCGGCGCGTACAAATCCGTGGTTTGAAGCGAAGGTCGATCAGATGCGCGTGCTCGCGAAACTCGACCCACTGCGCGCACGCACGGTGATCGATCAATACCGCACGCTCTATCCTGACCTCGGCCCTGAGCCATGGCGCACGCGCATTGCGGAAATCGATGCGGTGGTGCCGAAATCAAGCGGTGGTTCACGCACGACGGCACCCGACGCAACCGATGCTCCGCAAAGTGACGGGGATGACAGTGCGAGCGGCGCAGGCAGCGCAGGCACGACCAAAGGAGTGACGCCATGACTACTCCTCAAGATCGATCGAGAGACGTGCTCTCTGCGACGAAGCGATTCCTCGGTGTCGATGCTGGCGCTGATGATCGAGTGCTTCTTGCACTTCCTGCGGGCGATTTGAAGAGCGGTCAGATTGAGGCCGCGCTTGAGAAGCGCCTCGATGAAATCGCGCGCCATCCGCTTTCGGGAAGTGCAGAAGCAAAGCGACTCGCGCAACAGTTGGAGTCGGCAGCAGATCGGTTGCAAGCCGAAATCGCGCTCGTTGCGAAGGGACCGTTGCATCCGGCAGCAGCGCGGCGTGCAGCGAAGAAATTGCAAGTTGCGGGTATCGGTGCATCGAATGCTGGAGGAACGCCGTCCGCGCCGATGCCAGTGCAGAGGCCGGTGCAGAAACCAGGCGTGCTTGCACCCGATGCGGCGAAGCGCCCGGGCGTCGGACTCAGCGCCGACGACCTCACCGATTTCGATCGGCTCGCACTCGCGCTGCTCGTTGTTTCGGGCGGTTGGAACGCAAAGAGTGCGAAGCGCCTCGCGACGGTTGCCGGCGAATACGGCGTTTCTGTCGAAGATCTTGATCGCGTTGTGCAAGGGCTCACCACGTTCCTTTCAGAAGGCGAAGGCTTGCGCGGTGCGATGGGTGAAGTTGGATCGCAAGCGCGTTCCGCATGGATGCAAACCCCTGCACAGACATCACGTACCGATGCGGCCGAGGGTGCAGTTGAGCGCGTCCTTTCGCGTCTCAACGATGTCATTCGCGACGAAGTCACGAGCGGCTCGCAAGCCTCGCAGATTCGTCTTGCCGTCATCTTTGGTGGCATGGCACTCTCCTGGATCGGCGTGCTCGCGTGGCTCTTCTTCACGCCAGAGAAAGCGCCTGATTCTGCGGGCACGAGTGCGACGAACAACGCAACAACGGCGAGTGCGAGCAATCGTTCGAGTTCACCGTCGGTTGACACGAGCGGGCTTGATGTCACAACGGGTGCGAACGGTGAATCGATCGCGCCGGTCGCAGCGCTCGCAGCGCCGGCGAAGTATCCGCGTGCACCTGGCTTTGTTCCGTCGAAACCACCAAAGTCGGTGATCGAGGCAGCGAGTAGTGGCGCGCAGTGGATCGGTGACCTCGAAGACGTGTCGCGTCAGATTCGTGTCGCAAAGGGCAAGCTGAATGAGGCGCCTGCAACGCGGATTGCCTCGGCGCTTTCGCTCGCTGCGGACGCGTGGCCATCGGCAACGGGCTACCGCGCCGATGTCGTTCGCGCTGCTGCGCAGTGTGCTCGCGAAACGCGCGGTACCGACTCGTTGCGGCGATTGATGCAACTCGTTCCCGGTTCGATCGCCGATGCCAATCGCGCTGGACTCGCGCCGTGGCAGCGCATTTGGCGCACGTCGTTCGGCGCGGGCGTACTCGGCGCGATCGCGCTTGACGCAGCGCAGCCACCTGAGGTTGCTGCGGCAGCCCGCGAAGAAATGCGCGTGCGCGCGATTGCAATTCCGCGTGGCGACGTCACCGATGCGTTCGGTGCAAGCGCCACGGGCGAACTCGGGAAGGGCGCACGTGAACTCGCCGAAGGCATGGCTCTTGGGACGATCACAGATCTCGAGGATGCGTCGCGATGGGCGCAGGCCGTTGAAGTCGCGGCACAATCGCCCGTCCTGCGCGCGAAGGCTGCGAAAGAAGCGATCGATGCAGCGTTGCGCTCGCCGGGCGCGTTGGATAAGCCCGGCCCACTCGTTGATTTCCTCGCATATGCGATTCACATGCTCGACTACACGGGCCGTGGATCTGATGCGCCGTTTGTTCGCGACGCGCTTGCATCGTGGATTGTCGATGAGGGAATTCCTCCAACGCGCGTGTGGGTTTTCACGAGTCTTCTCGATGCTGACCTCGCGATCGCGTGGTACGGACCGGATCTTGTGCTCGCGACGAACGCTGACAAAGCGGCGCGTGGCGCACTCGCCGATCGCGTGCTCGCAGCGTTCCCGAAGGTTGGCACGACCGCAATCGGACAAGCGATTCTCGTGGAGGGTTCGCAACTCGATGGTTGGCGGAAAAACGTTGCGCTGCTCGATGGTCTCACGAAAGCGGATGTTGCCGATCGTCTGCGCAATGCAGCTGTTGCGCTTGGTTCAGCGCGTGTCGCTCGTGCGTTTGAACTTGGCGATGGAAAGCTTGCGAAATCCGCGGATGAGCAGATGGTTGCACTGATGGCGCGTGAAGCGAAGGAGTGGAACGCGTCACCGACGGGTGAGCGTGCGGGTCTTCCAGCGTCTGGTGTACGCGACGGCGATTTCGCCGACGCATGGCGCGGGGCGGGTCGTGGCGTGGAGCAGCGCATTGATCTTGCGCGCACACTCGCGGCGCGGCCGAGCGCGGGTGATCTCGGCCCGATCGACGCGCAAGTGGTGGCGTTCGAAGCGTTGCGCGGCAATCAACCGGATGTCCGTGAAGCCATCGCAACGGCGCTGGTTGATCGCTACGCCAATGGCCCGGAAGCGCTGCGCGCAGTCCTCGACGTTCTCGCGGATGGGGCAAACAGTCAGTCGGGTGCGCAACTTGTTTCGAGTCTCGTGGGAACGACCGTTGCGGGCGCAGATTGGCTCGCGGAAGCGCGCGCGTTGTTGATCGAGAAGATTCGGCTTCTTGAAGATGATCGCGATCATGCGGTTGATGCTGCGAGCGGCGAGATTGCCACGATGGCAAGCGCGCTCGCGGCCTCGTACGCGAAGCAAGGCCCACTGACTGTTGGTGGTCAACGCGCGGATCGCGCGCTTGCCTCGCTCGCGGATGCGCTTCGTGATGAAGCGGCCACGAAGTTCCTCGCGGCGCCATTCCCAGCGCCAATCGATGAGATCGAACGTTTGCGCGCGGCACGTCGAGGCATCGCACGCAGCGTGACGCAGCGTATGGCCGCAGAAACACCGGCGATTCTCGATTACACCGCGATGCTC
>JBEIJG010000241.1:0-5344 GCA_040380385.1 Phycisphaeraceae bacterium
CGCCGCTTCGTTTGATCGACGATGGTGCATGGAACAGGCACAGTGCGTCCATCGCGCGCGTCGTCCATTGCTTCCCAAATCGCGCAGGCTGCAGCGTTTGATTTTGCAGCAACCGCGAGGAACGTCACGCATTGCGAAAGAATGAGTTGCGCTTCGGGCATGCCAACGCGTTCAACGGCTTGCCAACATGCCACAGCGGTTTGCAGCGCGCGCGGATCGGCGTTGCCGATGTCCTCGCTCGCGAAGATCGCAAGTCGCCGACAAATGAAGCGTGGGTCTTCGCCTGAAACCAACATGCGCGCGAGCCAATACACCGCGGCATCAGGGTCGCTGCCGCGCATCGACTTGATGAGTGCACTTGCGAGGTCGTAGTGCTCATCGCCATCTTTGTCGAAGACAGGCACTTTGCCGTCGAGCGCAGCGCGCGCGAGTTCGAGTGTGATACGCGGTGTTGCTTCGCCGCGCACAGCGTTTGCTGCTGTTTCAAGCGCCGAAAGTGCGCGACGCACGTCGCCATCAGAAACGCGCGCAAAGTGCCCGCACGCATCTTCATCGAGAAGCAGCCCCGAGATACCGACGCCTTCGGGATGCGCGATCGCGCGACGAAGTACAGTCGCGATGTCCGCTTCTTCAAGTGGTTGAAATCGGAAGACGACCGAGCGCGACAAGAGCGCCGGTGCGACAGCCCACGTTGGATTTTCGGTCGTCGCGCCGAAGAGAACAACGCTTCCAGCTTCGACGCCCTCGAGGAGCGCATCTTGTTGGTTGCGCGCGAGACGATGGATTTCATCGACAAAAAGCAGCGTTCGCTGCGATGATTCGCCAAGGCGACGCGTCGCAAGATCGATCTTTTCGCGAAGTTCTTTCACGCCTGTTGTCGCGCCGTGCGCGCGATCGACTGCAGCACCTGTGCGTGCAGCGATTGCTTCTGCGAGCGTCGTCTTTCCTGTTCCGGGTGGCCCCGCAACGATCATCGATTGCAGCGCGTCTTGTTCAATCAGTCGCCGAAGCAGCGCGCCTTCGCCGAGACAATGCCGCTGACCAACGATCTCGTCGATCGTGCGCGGACGCACGCGCACAGCAAGCGGCGCAGCCTTCGCGCGTCGCTCTGTCCGCAAGTTCGACCAGAGATCTTCGAGCATTCGCGCATCGTACGAAACCCGCCGAAATCCGCAGGAACTCCAGTTTCGCACTTCACAGCGTTGGTCGGAATCGCGAAGATGCGCAGCATGCAGAAGTCGACCGCGCTCGGACTCGTTGGAACCACGACCGTTTTCTTCGGAACGGTTCTTTTCATCGCGCTTTCAACCGTGATTTCGCGGCCGAGCAAAGAGTCGCAAGCACTTGCCGGTGCGCGTGAGAATGTGAAGAGTGCGCTCGATGCACCGCGACCAGAAGACATGGCTCCGGCGCCCGCGCCTGCGAAGCCGGCGTCCGAATCGGGCGCGACCGCAGCAAATGCAGCGAGCACGCCGAAGCCCGCCGCGCTTCCAACGCCAACATGGATTTGGGCACCAAGCAATGCGTCGACAGGAGCGAAGACCGAAGACGCAGTGGTCTTCACGCGACGTTTCCGTGTTCCAGAAGGCGTGAAGGCCGCGCGGCTTGTGATCAGTGTCGACAACGGTGCGTCTGTTGCGCTCGACGGAAAGACGCTCGTGCAAACAGGTGATTGGCAGGAGCCGAGTGAAGTGGATCTCGGCGCGCTTTCCGCAGGGGTGCACGAACTCGTCGTCGATGCACGCAACGAAGGCGGTCCTGCCGGCCTCTGCGCGATGATCGAGTGGACCGAGGCGGATGGCACCCGCACGCGCGTCGTGAGCGATCCTGCGTGGCAAGCAAGTGGCGCGTGGAGTTCGACACCTGTGCCTTCGGCAATTCTTGCGAGCCTCGGCGAAGGTCCGTGGGGCGACGGAGTTGTCGAAAGTTTCGGTGGCGCGCCAGGCGAAATCACGGACATCGCTCGCGCGATCGCGGTTCCGCCGGGGTTCATCTGCGAACTCGTCTACGTCGCGCCGCGTTCGCGCGGCTCGATCGTTGCGCTCGCGGCCGACGAAGCAAACGGTCGACTCGTCGCGAGCGCGCAGTACGGGCGCATGTTTGCAGTTCAACCGGCAGGTGAAGGCCAACCCGCAAGCACCGCGACAGTCGAACTCATCGAGCCCGAGATCGGTCGCGCGCATGGCGTACTCGTGCTTGAAAATGATCTCTTCGCCGTCGTGAACGAAGGTGGTGGCGATGCGCGCGGCGTGTGGCGCTTGCGCGATACGAATCGCGACGGAACCTACGACGAAAAGAAGATGCTCGTCGCGATTGCGAAGGATGGCGGCGAGCACGGTCCGCACCAAATCGTCGCAGCGCCCGATGGTTCACTTTGGGTTGTTGGCGGAAATCACTGCTCGGTTCCAGAGCCCGCGCTTTTGGATTCGCGGGTGCCGCGCTTCGGCAGCGACGGGCACTGGGAAGAAGACATTGCGTTCGATCGATTGTGGGACGCGAATGGTCACGCCGTTGGTGTGATGGCACCCGGCGGTTGGATCGCGCGCACCGATCGCGAAGGCTCGAAGTGGGAACTCGTGACTGCGGGTTTCCGCAACTCGTACGACGTGGCGTTTGACGAGATTGGGCGTGCGTACACCTTCGACAGCGACATGGAGTGGGACATGGGCTTGCCTTGGTATCGCCCGACTCGTGTGTGCGAACTCGCGAGCGGTGTTGACTACGGCTGGCGTTCAGGCAGCGGAAAATGGCCGGAATGGAGCCCCGATTCGCTGCCGCCTGCGGTCAACATTGGGCCAGCATCGCCGACGGGTGTGATGAATTCTCTCGGGCTGCAATTCCCGCCGCCGTGGAACGAGTGCATGTTCTTCCTCGATTGGACGTTCGGCACGATGTGGGCGGGTTTCATCACCGAAGAATCGCGCGACGCATCGACGCCGCAATTTCGCGTCGAGCCGTTCGTCGCGGGTCGACCGCTGCCGCTCACGGATGCCGTCGCCATGAACGGCGCGATGTATTTCTCCGTCGGTGGACGCAATTTGCCGAGCGCGATTTTCCGCGTGCGCGCAGAAAATCCAATCGCGATCAAGCGCGCGCCGATGCCGGTGCCGGCGGCACTCGTCGAGCGGCGCGAACTCGAGAAGTTCCATCGCCCGATGGAATGGGCCGCGGGCCCAGCAGCGGTTGCGGCAGCATTCCCTGCGCTCTCCTCAAAGGATGCGGGTGTGCGAAGCGCCGCGCGCATTGCGCTTGAACACCAAAACCCGAAACTCTGGCGCGAGCGTGCAGTGAGCGCGATGGAACCACAGCCGTCGATCCTCGCGCTCGTTGCGTTGTGCCGAGTTGGAAGTGCGGACATCGATGGAACTCCCGTGGCTGAACGACTCGTCGCACTCGAACCTCTCGTGCGCGGAACGCCGCTTGAGCGTGAGTGGCTGCGCGCGTGCGAATTGTGGATGTTGCGCTTTGCGTCACGCTCCACGACGGTTGGCGGAGGGGAAGCGTTGCGTGCGGCTGTCCTCGCGAATTACCCTGCGAAACAAGCTGATTCCGATCCGAGCATTGCATGGGAACTCGATAAGCACCGCGCAAATCTGCTCTCGAAGCTCGGTGCGCCTGAAGCGGTGACGGTTGCTGTTGCGCTTCTTGAGCGTCCTGAAACCAGCGCACCGCAAGCGGTCGACGCGGCGTTGCTTGCGCGCGGTGGTCCATACGGCAAGGCTGTTGCCGATATGCTTGCCAATGCGCCCGCGACGCAGAAGATTGGCATCGCGTACGCGATTCGAAATGCGAAGAACGGCTGGAACGCGGATTTGCGCGAGCGATTCGCGCGGTCACTCGCCGCGCTCCAGAAGGGGACCGGCGGAAATTCCTTCGCTGGCTTCTTGAATCGCATCGCGGAGGAGTTCAAATCGAACGCGCCGGAGAATGAACGCGATCGCTTGGCGGCCGCGATCGGTGGACGTGCGTTCGACACATCGCTACCAACGCCACGCGGCCCTGGTCGCGCATGGACGGTCGCGGAGATCGTCGCGCTTGGACCAAAGTTGGTGGGTGGCCGCGATCACGCGGAAGGCCTGCGCGCATATCGAGCAACGCAGTGTGCGCAATGCCACCGCGCTGGAGGCATCGGCGGCAGCGGTGGGCCAGAATTGACCGCGGTTTCGCGACGGTTCTCGCTCGAAGATCTCGCAGCGAGTCTCGTCGAGCCAAGCCGCACGATTAGCGATCAGTACGAAAACACAGATTTCCGCCTGAAAAACGGCTCGGTGGTCACGGGCCGTAAGGTCGGCGAAACCAACGATGCAATTGAAGTGCGTACGAGTCTGCTCTCGGATGCGCGCGAGACGATTCAGAAAGTGGATATCGAATCGAGTGCGCGCAGTCCGCTCTCGCCGATGCCAGCGAACCTCGTCGACACGCTTTCAGAAGGGGAGTTGCTCGATCTTCTCGCGTTCCTGCGCGCAGGCGGCAACGCGGGCGATTCGGCATTCGTGAAGACGGATGACGATGGCTATCTCGAGATCTTCAACGGTACATCCACGAACGGCTTCTCGTTTGATCCGCGGTTCTGGTCGCTCGAAGGTGGAGTGCTTGTCGGCCGCGCGACGGAGGCGAATCCAGTTCCGCACAACACTTTCTTTGTGTGGAACGGCGAAGTCCGTGACTTCGAACTTGAGGTTGTGCTCAAAGTGAACGGCAACAACTCGGGTGTCCAGTATCGAAGTGAACTCTTCGGTGAGCATCGTCTGCGTGGCCCGCAGATCGACGCGCATCCGAATCAGCCGTATGTCGCCATGTGCTACGAAGAAGGTGGACGCGGCATCTTGGCTGAGCGCGGTACCGCGCTCACGATCGCGGCCGACGGCACCCGTACGACGGCGCCGATTGCAGGCGCTTCCGCGGCTGCGCCCAACACGGGTGAGTGGCGCACCTATCGCGTTGTCGCGCGTGGTAGCCGTATGGAACACTTCCTCGACGGAGTGCCGACCGCGACCGTCGTCGACGACTCGAAAGAGCGGGCGAAGGGCGGAAAGATTGGATTCCAGATTCACGGGGGCGAACCCACCACCGTGTCGGTGCGTAGCGCGAGGCTCAAACGACTCGACGCGTAACGCGCGCAGTCATTATCGGTCACGCGTCGTGACTCAGCCGCCAGTTGGAGTTTCGTCGGGACGTTCGCAAGAGGTCTGCACCCGTTCAGCCGATATCTCCGCGCCTGCGAGCTGTTCGGCTCGAAGCGCTGTCCCCTGAATCTGAACGGAACTCGAACATATGTGCGGAATCGTTGCCTACATCGGCCGTCGCCAAGCAGCAGACATTCTTCTCGAAGGCTTGAAGCGCC
>JBEIJG010000242.1:0-5327 GCA_040380385.1 Phycisphaeraceae bacterium
ATCACCGACAGGATCACGCTCGTAGTTGCGACGAGCAGTGACATCACCCGATTGCCAAAGATCTTCACAAAGCAGCGCCGCGACACGCGCGCCAGCTTGCTCGAACATCGTCGTGCGTGTTGCGGGTTCGAAGTGACGGTCCTCGTCGAAGACGTCATATGTCGGGAGGAGTTGCTTGCGGGCAAAGCCTTCGACGCGGCCCGCGCGAACGATCGCAAGCGCATTCGCCAGTGGTCGACGTTCCGCGCGAACCGGAAGCCCAATGAGGGCGGCCATATTCGTCGGGACGACGCGCGAAAGACGTTGCACCGCGGCGAGGCAGGCTTCCACAACACCGCTGCGCTCGACGAGATCGCGCGGCGGATATCCGA
Organism: Phycisphaeraceae bacterium; assembly: GCA_040380385.1. GTDB lineage: Bacteria > Planctomycetota > Phycisphaerae > Phycisphaerales > SM1A02 > QWPT01. Next base: position 372 of record JBEIJG010000242.1, read on the forward strand.
GGATCGACATCTCCGGAAAGACTGCGAGTTCGGCGCCAAGATTCGCCGCACGCGCGACAGCCTCGGCGTGGTGAGCTTCATTGCCGGCGATATCGCCGATCTTCGCATTGATTTGGCAGAGAGCGATCTTCAAGTCTTATGTCCATCAAGGCTTGTGTCCGACGTCTGGCGTTGGTCCTGCGGGCCGCGCAGGATAGCCGCCCGAAACGTGCATGCCGACAAGTGCTGCGAGCGGCGCGAACAAGAGCGTTGCGACCGTGAGCGATGCGGTCAGCACCGGCGACGCATGCCAACCTTCCACTGCGCCCGCCACGAACGCGGAGTAACTGGTGTAGCCACCGCAAAGGCCGACAAGGAAAAACGCCTCGGCCCATTCGATATCTCGATGGAGGCTTTGATGGAGGTCGCGATGGAGGTCTTGATGGACGCTGCGCCCGCCGACGCGGCCACGGGTTTGAGCCTGTTCGAGGATTCCACGAAGGAATCCTGCCACGAGCGCCCCCGACAGATTCACGACGAGCAACGCGGGTGCCGCGAGCCACGGTTCACGCGCGGCATCGGGAAGCGCGACGGTCACCACGAAACGCAGTGCCGCACCGAGTGCGCCACCGATCGCAACCAACGCGAGGCGCTTCCACGGTTGCAACGTGCGATGCGTCCTCATGGGTTCACCCCCTGCGAATGACCCGACGCGAGCCAACTGATCGCTAGAAAGATGGCGACTGCGCAGGCGAATCCGACGGGGATATGCAGTGCGACGCGCTTCCATCGTCGCTCGCGGATCATGCCCGCCACGTCAACCGCAAGCGAACTCCACGTCGAAAGTCCGCCGGCGAAACCGAGGACGAGGAGTCCATGCAAAGCACTCGATGCGGCCGCCCCAAATGTGAAGACGGGTGCGAACACGAGTGCGACCACCACGCACGCGGCGAGATTCACCGCGAGAACTCCGAGATCGGCGCGCTCCCAGCGCTCGCGCGCGAAGTGGACCGCTCGATCACGCGCGACCGAACCAATCGCAGCGCCAACGATCGCACCGCCGAAGTTCATCGCGAAATCAAATTCGAAGATGTCGCCCGCAGCAAGGAACACGCGGGAAGGAGAACCGATTCGCCGCCCTCTCGCAACCGATCGATCTCATGGAGATTTGGCCCAAAAACACGCGCGCGCAGGGCGTTCCCTGCGCGCGCGTGATCAACTTTCTTTGTATCCCGTCGTCGAGTTACGCAACGAGTGCGTGCGCATTCTCGATCATGTCAATCACTTGACGCACGGTAAATGGCTTACGCAGCACACTGTCGTAGCCGCGACCGACGAGCTGATTGATCTGACCATCGGTCAGGCGGCTCGACATGCCGATGATCTTCGTCATTTGCAAGTCTTCCGAACCGCGGACAAACGCGCAGAACGCGCCACTTTCCGCTTCGGGCATGTGCACATCGAGGAGCATCACGTGTGGGCGGAACTTCTCGCACTCGGCACCCGCAGCGAACGCGCCGTGTGCCACGTGCACGTCGTAACGCGTCTGCTCCTTGAGCACCTTCGAGAGCGTCTCCGCGACGTTCGCATCCGAGTCGACGATGAGGACGCGAGGCGCGCCGCTCATCAAGCCGTCCATCGGAATGTTGTGCTTCTTCATGAACTGCAAGAGGTTCGAGACCGGAATCCGGCGATCCTTCGATCCCGGGATGCGGTAACCCTGGAGCTGTCCAGAGTCGAACCACTTGCTGACCGTGCGGCTCGCCACATTGCAAATGCGGGCGACTTCGCCGGTCGTGAGGACGTCCTTCTCGTTGAAACTGAATCCGTCGCGCATGGCTTTACTCCCTACTACTCCGTTGTTGCACGCTCCCGCCAACCCTCCGTTGGCTCGCGGGCACTCCTGCGCGGTTGGGATCGGCGTGTGGGAAGGACGAATTCACACATCTGCAATGAATGCGCGGCGGATCACGAAAAATCGGCCTCATGCCGTCCGAGAACGGCAACTCCTGCCGAACACTTCCCCGGTCACAGCGGGTTCATTCGCGCGACGTTGTGTCTTGTTGCCAGCGCTCAGTCCCCTGCAGGCGCGCGACTTTGCCGCGTTCGACGCGCTCAAGCCACTTGGTCAGCGCCCACACACCAAACGCGGGCAACAACCATGGACGTCGAAGACACGCCCGACCAACGACCCCAAAGGTGCTCGAGGGGTCGTGTTGATCCTTGCGAAGCGGCGCAATCGGCTCGAGTTCTCGCGCACCTTCGCGTTTACGCGCCGAGATCGCGCGCAGCGCCTTGTAGTTGCGAGGCACTCGCACGATGGCGAATGAGCCAACCACGGTCGTTCGTTCATTCCGCGCAAACTGTCGCTCGACGTAGCTATCGTCGGCGATGATGTTCGGAAATGCGCCCCAACGCGCGCGCCCCGCGCGGGACACACAGTACGTACCCGAGCCGTTTGGCGCGGTCGTCCAGTGATAGGGATTGAAGAAATCCGCGGTGTAGTAAAGCCGAACGAAGAGATCACTGCGCGAGAACTCAAATCGCGGCTGCGCAGCGACAACACACGCATGCTCGTGTGAAGCCTGCGCGAAAATCGCTCGCAGGGTGCCCGGAAGCAACTCGATATCGCCATCAAGGAAGAGTCGCGGATATGCATCGGCGCCTGCCTCGCGAAGTGCGCGCTCGCCGAGATTGATCGCGTTCGTCTTACCGCCTTCTGCTGTTTCGACAACCAACACGCGCGCCCTCGCAGGCACTGGAACCGCGCGCGCTTCATCCGCGGTGTTGTCCTTACAGGCATTCGGAATGACGACGACGGTCAGGTCCGCGATTTCATCAGCCAAGACTGCACGAAGGCAGCGTGCGATGCCTTTGCCTTCGTTGTATGCGGGAATCACAACAGTTGGCATCGTTAGCCCTGCGGCTGCGGGCGAACCCGCTCATGGATCGCGATGCCACGTGCGCGCACCGCCTCGAGCAATTCATCAGCATGCTTGGCGTCGCGCGTCTCAACAACGCACGAGACTCGCACGCGCGATACATCTGGTCCGCCGAAAATGCGTTCATGACGAATGTCTTGGACACTCGCACCTGCTGCAGCGATGGTCGATGCGAGTTCAGCAAGGCCGCCAGGTCGATCGCTGATCGTCGCGGAAAACTGCACGAGACGTCCGTCGTACGCGAGTGAGTGTTCGATCACGCGCGCCAACACCAACGGATCGATGTTTCCGCCGCAAAGCAGCAGCACGACCTTCTTTCCGGCGAGTTCTGGAAGCTGACCCGAAAGCAGCGCGGCGAGTGGCGAAGCGCCCGCACCCTCGACGACGCCGTGCTGCATCTCGACAAGACGCAGAATGGCGAGCGAAATCAGTTCTTCACCGACGGTGACGATGCTGTCGACCCGCGAACGCGCGAGCGCAAACGCGCGTGCACCAACTTCGGGCACCGCGAGGCCATCGGCAAGCGTCGGATCCATCACGATGCGCTTCGGTGCACCGACACGAAGTGCTTCGTCGAAACTCGCAGCGCGCACTGGCTCGACACCGATGACCTTTGCCGCCGGCCGAAGCGCCTTCATCGCGATTCCAACACCCGCAATCAGTCCGCCACCACCCACAGGCACAACGACTGCATCAAGATTCGGAACCTCTTCGAGCACTTCGAGCGCCACCGTGCCTGCGCCCGCGATGATCGCAGCGTCGTTGAAGCCATGCACATACGTGAGGCCCTGACTTTCAACGAATTTCTCGGCGAATTCCTTCGCTTCCGCGATGTTCGCGCCGTGAATCTCGACGCGCGCGCCAAGCTCACGGCAGCGCGCTTGCTTCACGAGCGGCGCGACCCTTGGCATCACGACGGTGACTGGAATTCCAAGATCACGGCCGTGCCACGCAAGCGCGAGCGCGTGATTGCCAGCGCTCGCTGCAGTCACTCCGCGCCGACGCGCATCGTCCGAAAGTTGCAGCAACGCGTTGCGCGCGCCGCGCTCTTTGAAACTCCCCGTGCGCTGCTGGTATTCGAGTTTGACGAACACCTCGCAACCCGTGATGCGCGAAAGACTGGGCGAATGCACGCACGGCGTGCGGACGACTCCACCAGCGATACGAGCGCGCGCAGACTCGATGTCCGCAAGCGTCGTATCTTCAACGGTGGAAGCAGCAGTCATGTGTCAGGCCTTCACAGGTGCGGCTGGCGCAGCTCCGCCCGCCTTCTCCGCTTCTTGTGCTTTCAGAAGTCGCTCGACGTAGTGGATATCGAAAGTCGCGTTCGCGAAGTCCGGATTGTCCATCAACTTGCGGTGCAGCGGAATCGTGGTCTTCACCGGACCGATCTTGAATTCGTCGAGTGCAACCTTCATGCGCGCGATCGCGATCTCGCGCGTTGGTCCGTGCACGATGAGTTTCCCGATCATCGAGTCGTAATTCGGCGGAATGCGGTAGCCCGTGCGCGCATGGCTATCAAGGCGCACACCGAGTCCGCCTGGTGCCGCGAACGTCTCGATGAGACCGGCCTGCGGCATGAAGCCGCGGTCTGGATCTTCCGCATTGATGCGGCATTCGATGGCGTGACCGCTCACCTTGATGTCCGATTGCTTCACAGAAAGCGGCTTGCCAGACGCGACCATGATCTGCTCGCGCACGATGTCGATACCCGTGATCATTTCGGTCACAGGGTGTTCAACCTGCACGCGCGTGTTGACCTCGAGCATGTAGAAGTTCTGCTTCGCGTCCATCAAGAACTCGACCGTCGCAGCACCGGAATACTTGGCGCTTGCGATGAGTGCCGCAGCACTTTCGCAAACCTGCTTCCGCTTCTCAGGATCAACGCCAGGGCTTGGCGCTTCTTCGATCAGCTTCTGGTGTCGACGCTGACTCGAGCAGTCGCGCTCGAAAAGATGCACCGCGTTGCCATGCTTGTCGCCGATGGTTTGCACCTCGAAGTGGCGCGCGTTCTCGAGGAACTTCTCGATGTAGA
>JBEIJG010000243.1:0-5283 GCA_040380385.1 Phycisphaeraceae bacterium
AGCAACATGCACGCAGTGAGCTTTGAAGTCATCGGTTTCTCCAGAAGTGTTGCGCGGACGGTAGCGGACGACGCTGAGACCTGCAAGCATGGCGGTGCCGATGAGGCGGAAGGAAGCGATCGATGCATCCGACCGACAATGATGATTTGGAGAGTGATGGCACGTATCGAGTCGCGGGCGAAGCGAACAGAGACGCGCAAGAAGTGCGTCGTACGCCTGAAGAGAAGGCGGTGAAGTCCGTCGCTCTGAAGTCCGCGACGCCGCAACGAGGCGCGGGCACGGCCGAGACCGCGACGCATGACGATGATGATGACGACGATGATGACAATGATGGGGAGAGTGCATCGCTTCCGCCCCCGATCTCGCGGCCTTCGAATCCGAAGCCATGGCTTGTCGTCGCAGGCATCACGACGGCATTTCTCATGATCGCGTGGCTCGCGGGCGCACCGCAACTGGTCGTTCCTGAACCGAGTTCGGATGGCTCGCCCATCATTCCTGAACTCGGCTTCTTCGAGCGTTTGGCTGGTGTTGCGCGCACAGCGGTGTATCTCGCGCTCGCGACACTTGGCGGCGTCTTCGGCGTACTTTGTCTCGCGTTTCTGCGGCAACGACCGGTGGGCGACTTCATCGCGCTCTTCGCGAAAGTGCTTGCAATCGTCGCCATCGGCATGCTGGTTTGGCTTGTTCCAAGCGAGATCCGCTTTGTGAAGCAAACACTGAACGTGCTCGGCGTGCCGCTCCTCGCAGGACTCTGCGCGATGCCGGTGTTGCGCCTCGCACCGCGCGATGCAGCGCTCGCGACCGCATTCACGATGATGGGAATGCTGCTCCTTGTGCTCGTGGCCCACACCGTCGTCTGGGCGGCGGGATAAGAGTCGGGCAGCCACGCAGCGTCAGGCGTGCGCGGGAACGCCGCGCACCGTTGCGCCATCGGGAACGTTCGCCGTGACCACCGAACCCGCGCCGACCACGGCATTCGCACCGATGCGGATGTTCGGAAGAACCACCGCGCCTGCACCGACGAGCGCGTCTTCACCCACGACGACGCCACCGCAGAGCACGGCTCCGGGCGCGACATGTGCGCGTGTTCCGATGATCGAGTCGTGCTCGACGACCGCGCGCGTGTTGATGATGGCGTGTGCGCCAATCACCGCTCGCGCCTGCACGATCGCGCCCGCTGCGATGAAGGCACCTCGCTCCAACGTCGCGCTTGGCGAAACGATCGCGAACGGATCGAGGATCGCGTCCGCGACGCTTTCCGCGAACGCCTTCGCCCATCGCGCACGCAATTCCGCATGACCAACCGCGATGATCACACGCGCGCCCTGCCCGATCTCCTCGCGAATACTCGCGGCTCCGGCGTGCGTGTCGGGGTCGCCAAGCCATCGCACCGCGTGGAATGGATCGCATGCGTCGGTACCACGCACGGGTTCATCGCGCGACGCAATCGCCACGATGGCATGACCTGCTCGACGAGCAGCTTCCGCGACGACTGCGGCATGGCCGCCGCCACCGAGCAAAATGATGCGTTGATGCGGAATCGTCATGGGACTCTTTCGTTCTGCGAAGGCGATGCGTCGAGAGGTGGCGTGGGAGCGGACGGCTCGCTGGTGGGTGGCAGAGTCGTGCCTGGCACTTCGACGTGCACGGTCAGCGCGGTCGGAAGTTCGGGCGGCGACTTTGCGATGCGTTCGGCGATGGTGCGATCCCACGGGCGCAGGTATCGCGCGATGCGCAGCCGCGTGTAAATCGCGCCGCAACCGTAACACACGACCTGACGTTCGCTCAGGATGAGGCTGAGGACGTCGACGGCGAGCAGCACCGCGAGGAGTGCGTAGAGCACAGGATTTGTTGAGTATCCAAGCAGCGCGACCGCGGCGCCGGAGAACGCGAGCACGATGACGAACGGCGTGACCTGCGGGAAATTCTTACGTACGTAGACGTCGCTGCAGCCACAAAGGACGCAGCGTCGCAGGCTCGCCGCGTCATCGAGGGCACCATCCCAGCGGAGGTAGACGTCGTGGGTGACGCCCGGCACCTGAACACGCGCGGGCCGCGCATATTCATCAACCTCGATGCGCGCGAGGCGTCGTCCGGAGGCGTCGCGGGGCTCGATGCGCATGCGTCCGGGATGATACGTTGCGCCCGCTATGTTCGAGCCACCGAACGACACGATCCCGCCCGAGACTTCGATCGAAGCCATGCGCGCGTTCCTCGCGGGACGCTTCGTCGTCTTTGATGGACCCGACGGTTGCGGCAAGAGCACGCAGTTCCGTCGGTTCGCCGACTGGGCCGCTGCGCAAGGCGTCGTCGTGACGGAAGTGCGCGAGCCAGGTGGCACATCGATCGGCGAACAGATTCGCGCGGTCCTCCTCGACCCGCAAAACGACGCAATGACTGTGCGCGCCGAAATGCTGCTCTACATGGCAAGCCGCGCTCAACTCTTGGAAGAGCGCATTCGGCCTGCACTTTTGCGCGGCGAACTTGTGCTTGCCGATCGCTTCGTGAGTTCAACGCTCGCGTATCAAGGCACCGCGGGCGGTATGCAGCGCGACGAAATCATGGATGTCGCGCGTGTTGCGGTCGGCGACATGTGGCCCGACGAAATCGTGATTTTCGACGTCGATACCGAGACGGCGTGGAAGCGCATGGCGGCATCCGGACGCGCCGCACCTGATCGCATGGAGCAAAAGGACGCGGCGTTTCATCAACGTGTGCGCGAGGGTTACTTGCAGCAATGCCGCGAAGATCCTGCGCGATACGTCACGATCGATGCGAGTCGCAACCCGGAGACGGTGTTCGCGCGGCTTGTTGAGGCGTTCATGGCGCGTATGAAGGCTGGAATTCGGCCGCGGACGCGGTGATGGCGGAAAGCGCGGGCACGCGCCGCGTCAACGGCGGACGCGCACGAGATCGCACAACTGATCGATCGCGATTTCGAGATCGTCGTTGACGAGAAACGCGTCATAGACGCCAGACGACTTCGCGAACGAAATCTCTTTCTGCGCCTCGGCGAATCTTCGCTCGATCGCTGCTTCATCTTCTCGCCCACGCGCACGAAGCCGCTTCAAAAGCGTCTCTTCACTCGGTGGCAGTACGAAAACGCCGAGCGCTGCAGGCAATCGCATCTTCACATCGCGGGCACCCTGCACGTCGATATCAAGCACAATCAACTTGCCTTCGCCAAGCGCCTGCTCGACTTGATCGCGCAGCGTGCCGTACCACGACCGGCCAAACACTTGCGCGTACTCGAGGAATCGCCCCTCATCGATCCAGCGCTGAAACGTGGCTTGATCGACGAAGTGATAGTCGACGCCATCACGTTCGCGTTCTGTGCGCGCGCGCGTCGTCGCACTGATACTGAATTCACCACCGAGGCGGCGAATCACTTCATGCACGATGGTTGTCTTTCCGACGCCCGATGGGCCGGAAACCACGAGCAAAAGGCCCTTCGCCGACGTGCTAGACGGCGTGTTGGCAGAAGTGTTGGCAGCAGTTTCGGCCATCGTGCGTTCTGCCAATCACTCGGCAAGCGGAACCACGTCGTCGGTGTCGATCGCGAGCACGACTCGATCGCCGATCGCGGGAGGATTCTTCGGGTTGAGTTCAGAAACGCGCACCGTCGCGTCGGTGTTGGCAAGACGCACTTCGTGTTGCGCGTGCCCGCCGAGATACACACTTGACGTCACAACACCCGCGAGCGTGTTTCGCTCTTGCGTCGCGTTCGGCGCAATCATGCGCAGCGCTTCAGGACGCAGCGAAAGCGAGAGTTCCGTCGCCTTCGGAAATGGCGCAACGGTGGAGGCCAGGTCCCCCGCTGCCGTCTTATAGAGCGCTTCGGACGCATCGCTTCGCACGAGAATCGCGGGAAGAAAGTTCGTATCGCCCAAGAAGTCGGCCACGAAGCGCGAGTTCGGCCGGCGATACATCGCGCGCGGCGCACCCGTCTGAATCACGCGGCCCGACTTCAGCACCGCCATGCCGTCGGCGAGCGACAGCGCTTCGTCTTGATCGTGCGTGACGTAGACCGTTGTGATCTTGAGTGTGTCGACGATGCGGCGAATTTCGTGACGCATCTCGAGACGAAGTTTCGCGTCAAGGTTTGAGAGCGGTTCATCGAGCAAGAGCACGCTTGGCTCGAAGACAACCGCGCGCGCGAGTGCGACGCGTTGCTGTTGACCGCCCGAGAGTTCCGCGGGTTTCCGTTGCGCGTACTCGCCCATACGAACGAGTTCGAGCGCGCCCTTCACCTTCTCACGAATCGCGTCTCGCGAGAGTTTGCGTACTTCGAGGCCGAACGCCACGTTGTCAAACACCGTCATGTGCGGCCAGAGCGCGTAGTTCTGGAACACCATGCCGGTGTTGCGCTCATTCGCGGCGACGCGGGCAACATTTCGATCGCCGAAGAGAATGCGCCCTTCGGTTGGTTCGGTGAAGCCCGCGATCATGCGCAGGAGCGTGGTCTTGCCGCAGCCCGACGGGCCGAGCAGGAAGAAGAGGCTGCCGGTTGGGATTTCGAGGTTGACGTCGGACACCGCCGCGGTGTCGCGGAAGCGCTTGACGAGGCCTTCGATCCGAATCGCTGTCATACGCGGAAGGTACCCGAGACGCGCTGTGTCGATCGCTGCCGCGAGTACGATGGGACCCATGCCCGAGAAGCCGACAGGACGAAAGACTGGCCGAAAGGCCTCGGCGGAGACGTCGGCGGACACGTCGGTCGACACGTCGGTCGACACATCGGTCGAGACGTCGGTTGAGACGTCGGTTGAGGTGAGGGCGAAATCGAACGTGAAGTCGACTCAGTCGGCGCACGCGGCGAGTTCGGCGGACTCGGCAAACCAAACACTCGGCCCTCGGACGCCCGGCATGGCGTGGATCGAGCGCATGCGTGAGTTCCGCGGCCGCCGCGAGCGTGATTTAACGCTCGGCCTGCAACTCGGGCAGCTCGAGCGCGAGTTCCGTGCGCGCCAACGCGAAGTTGGCGACCTTGTTGATGTCTGGCTCGAAGTCGCACCGCCGCGACTCCGCGAAATAGTGTCGATCGGCGGACTTTCGCAAGGAACTCTCACGCTCGTCACCGCGAGTTCGGCAGCAGGGTTTGAAGCCTCACGTGCGCTTCGCGAGGGGCTTGAGCGCACGCTGATGGCGCGATTTCCCGCGCGCGTGCGGCGCGTCAAAGTGAAGGTCGGCGGCTCGTAATTTGAGCGGTCGCCGCTGCGGCGGCGACCTTTGGTTGTGCCCTTCGGAGTGAATCCTCAGGGCACTGGCGTGTCGTTCGTCATC
>JBEIJG010000244.1:0-5235 GCA_040380385.1 Phycisphaeraceae bacterium
ACGTCGAACCTCCCGCCAACGTCGCCAGCGCGTGATCTGGCTTCGCAACGAATGATCCATCCGCTTGACCTGCAAGAAAGAGCGCCGACAAATCGAACGCACCCTTTTCGACGAGCGCCCGCGCGATCAGGATGTCGAGACGTCCGTCCGCATCAAGATCGCCCACGACCGCATGCTGCTCGAGATCCTGCGACCACTGCGGGGCGTAACCCTCCGGCCAGCGAATCGCGAGTTCTTTCGGTGCTTCAAAAATCGGCCCCGACGGCGGCTTCCAATCGGAGGGAGTGAACGACTTGGGAAGTGGTGCCAAGCCAAGTGAACCCATGCGTGTGTACTTGAACTCGGCGTTCTTCGCGCGTGGATTGGCCGCCAAATCCTCGAATGACTTCAGCGCGCTCTCGGCGCGCGCTTCATCGCCTGTACGACGCGCACATCGTTGCATGCCGAGAAACGCACTCTTCAAGCGCGCGTCGCGCGTGGCCGCTCTTTCATACCACTCAAACGCTTTCGCGTACTCGCCGGTTTGCTCGAGTGCTTGTCCCGTGAAGTACTGCGCGTACGCATCTTCACCGCGTGCCTGCGCAACAGGAAGAAACGCCGTCAAGGCTTCGGCTGGCTTTCCGAGATAGAGAAGGCAAAGGCCTTGGCAATAGCGTGCACGCAGCGCGAGATCTTTCGGCGGATTGGTCTTGAGAAACTCGCCGAGCAGCGCAAGCGCCTCGTCTTGCGCTCCATCGCGCGATTGATTCAAGATCGCAATTGCATGACCGAGCGCTACCTCACGCGGCACGTTCGGCAACTTCGCGATCCGCGCAAACTCCGCGGCGGCTTGCTCAAACTCGAATCGCCCCATCATGCCCACCGCACGATTGAGTTCCGCCGCGAGCGCTGCGTCGAGAGGTTCTGCACTCAACCTCTCGCTCTTCCCCGCCGCTTCCGTCGCGCCTTCCTCTTTACCGCAACCGAGATTCACCGAAACGAGCAGCGTCGCAAAGGAGAGACCGAGCGCGAAACGCACGTGTTCGCGAAGGCGAAGGCGACGGCGAAGGTTGGCGAAGTTCAAAGCGAGGGACATGCCCCGAGCATACGGCCCGACGCGGCGTTCGTGGGTGCAAACCCCTCAGGTAAGAACTTCGTAGGCGCGCACTTCTCGCGGCGATCTGCGACTTACGGAAGTGTCCGCTTCGCTGCCGCAATACGCGCGTCGTTCGACGCGATATCAATCGCGCCACTCCCTGCCCGGGCAAACCGCGGCATCGCTGCGTATGGATGGACTTCGGCGCGATAGTGCGCACGCATGTCGTGGCCCTGACGTCGCGCACGCGCGTCGCGCAGCGCTGCCAAATCGATCGGCGCAACCACGACTTTTTCGCCGGCCCCTGGATCCGCCTGCGCAAGCACGCGACCGTCGAAGTCAACAGCCATCGAACCACCTGGCCACGAGAACGGCGGGTAGCCCTCGAAGGTCGCGCCTTGATTGCACGCAAGCACAAACGCGGTGTTCTCAATCGCGCGGGCACGATTGATCGTCGTCCACTAATCCATCGGCGCGGTTGCTCCCCACGGATCCATGTACGCGCTCACACGGACGAGAATCTCTGCGCCGTTGAACGCGAGTTGTCGAATGGACTCTGGGAAAAGCCAGTCGTAACAAATCGCGCAGCCGATCTTTCCGATCTCTGTGTCCGCCACCGGAAACGGTTCTTCAACGTACTGCGCAAAATCATGCGGACTCGCGTGCACTTCCCATGGAATCCATGGATTCACCTTGCGGTACTTCGCGACGATTCCTTCCGGACCAATGAGGCACGTCGTATTGAACACCGCGCCTGGATAGCGCGCGTCGCGTTCGATGAACGTGCCCGTTTGCACGTAGCAACCTGTCGCGCGCGCGAAACGCACATACGCGTCGGTGTGATCGTTTGGAATCTCGACCGCGAGATGCTCGAACAACTCTTCGACCGTGAAATAGACCGGCGCCGCGTGCGCAAACTCGGGAAACGCAATGAGCCGAACATCGAAGAACGGCTTGTATCCCGCGACCGTCTGCTCGGCCATCGCGATCATGCGCGCAACGCGCGAGGGAATTTCGGCCCGCGTGCGCGGGTTCTCAAACGCGGTCTGGATCGCGGCGGCGTGGTAGCGCTCGACTCTCGGCATTCAATGCTCCTCACGGCTCCTCACGCCAGCGGCGCAGCCAATCAGATCTGCACGTATAGGCTCACGCGCGCATACTCACGCGCGCTCATCAATCCACGCTTGCTGGATCGCTTCAAGTATGCGCTCGTTGCATGGGTGCCCTGGCTTCTCTGCGAAATCGGGCAGTGCCGTCACAAGCGACTTCAACTTCGGAAATGCAATCGCCGTCGGATCAATCTCCGGATGGAGATCCACGAGCGATTCTGCGATCTCTTGAACATCAAGCCAGTGCATCGTTCCCTCGCGCAACGAGGCAGAGCCTAGTGCGGAATCTCCTTTACAGCGTTGCGATTCCACGCAGGAACTCGCACGACGATCGGCACGCGCTTTCCTTCGCCGAGATCTTTCAGCTCACACTGGCACGAGAGCCGCGACGTGCGCTTGATGCCAGGCGCCTCTTCCACGCGATCCTCTTCGTCTTCCGAAGCTTCGCTGACCTGGTTCACGCCGCTCTCGAGGTAGATGTGGCACGTTGAACACGCGCAAACGCCACCACACGCGTGCTCGATGTTGATGCCGTTGTCCATCGCCACTTCGAGAATGGATTCGTGCTCACCGCCGAGCACTTCCCAAACTTTCTGCGAGGTGCCCGTCAAGCCCTCGGGGTCTTCGAGGTGGAAGGTGATCGGAATCACCGGCGGTCCGTGATGATGACTGTCGTCGCGCTTGAGATGCATGGTTTTCGCCTGTCGGATGCCCTCCGACGGAGGGGGCGCGGATGATAGCGGGCCGGAGAAGTCAATCGACCCGCGATTCATGCCGTTATTCTGCGCGCGCGGTGTGGTTCTTTCCCGCGACACCCCGACGTGACACCCGATGAGAGCGCCTGTGACCACCCCCTCCCCAAACCACACGCCAAACCACGCAACGAATGACGTCCTCGCGTTCGTTGAAACGCTTCGCCGCCAACTCGACGGCATCTATCCGCTGCTTGTCATCGAGACCGACGATGAGGATGGGCTCCGAACCGCCCTCTTCGACGCCGTTCGGAGTGACCTCCCCTATCGCGAGTGGACCGCGGTGCGTGGCCTCGGCAACGCGCGCCTCGCTGGCGACGCCATCGCCGAGACGACCCACGCTTCCGCCGCGCTCGCGTGGATGCCCGCCAACGAGTCGCACCAGCGTTCGGTCACCGTTTTCTACGACCTCGGCGCGCATCTTGCGGATCCGCGCGTGGCCCGCGCCTTGAAAGAAGCGGTTGCCTGGGCTCGCCGCAACTTCTGCTCGATTGTCCTCGTCGAACATCGCGTCGATCTCTCCGCCGCAACCTTCGGTGCACTCGCGGCCGAAGCCCATCGCATCGCGGTTCCGAGCCCATCCGAAGCGGATCTTTCCGAACTCGTCCGTGCGACGGTGCGCGAAGTCTCGCGCTCACGGAAGATCGAGGCATCGGTGCGCCGCTCCACGCTCGAAGCGATGGCGCGCGGCCTGCGCGGACTCACACGTCGCCAGGCGGAACGCGTCGTACTCGCCGCCGTCACCGAAGACAATCGCTTCGACGACAGCGATCTCGAGCGCATGCTGCTCCTCAAGCGCAACGCGTGCGCCGACCTCGAAGGCGTCCTGGAGTTCGTGCAAGCCCCAGTTTCCATGGATGAAATCGGCGGACTCGCACAGTTGAAAAAGTGGCTCGATGCGCGACATCTCGGCTCGATCGACGAGGCTGAGGAGTTCGGACTCACGCTTCCGCGCGGTGTGCTTTTGCTCGGCGTTCAAGGCGCCGGAAAGAGCCTCGCTGCGAAGGCGGTCGCCACCGCGTGGCGCGTTCCGCTCCTCAAACTCGATGCAGGCGCACTCTTCGACAAATACATCGGAGAAAGCGAGCGTCGCTTGCGCGACTCCCTCGCGCAAGCCGATCGCATGGCGCCCGCCGTCCTCTGGATCGATGAAATCGAGAAGGGATTTGCAAGCGCAAGCTCGCAATCGTCGGATGGCGGTCTCTCACGCCGCATGTTCGGCACGCTGCTGACGTGGATGCAAGAGCGTCGCTCGGCCACATTCCTCGTTGCAACGGCCAACGACATTTCCGCGCTTCCGCCCGAACTTCTCCGCAAAGGACGGTTCGATGAGGTGTTCTTCGTCGACCTGCCCAACGAGAGCGTTCGACGCATGATTCTGTCCATTCATCTCCGAAAGCGGCGCCGCGATCCCGCGCAGTTTGATCTCGGCGCACTTGCGGCGGCGACGCACGGCTTCAGCGGAGCAGAGATCGAAGCTGGCATCGAAAGCGCGCTTCGTCGCGCCTTCGCCGACGATCGCCGCACACTCAGCGATCGCGATCTTCTTGAGACGTTCCACGGAAGCCCTCCGATCTCGGTGGTGATGGCCGAAAAAGTCGCCGAACTCCGCGCATGGGCCGCGCAGCGCTGCGTTTCTGCAGACTGACTGCTACTCTTCGCGGATGCCCGCGTCGTCCGACTCTCCCCTGCGCCCACTCGGCTTGACCCGAGCCGCGTTTGTCGCGGCCGCGCGAGCACATGGCCAGAGCGCGGGCAACGCACTCGATGCATATCGCGCGCTCTTTCGCGATGGAATCGTGCCCGCGTGGTGCTCGGTCGCGGACTATCCCGTCACCGCGACGCTCGTCGAAGGCGAGACCTCGAAGTTCGTCCTTCGACTCGGCGGTGTCGGCGATGAGTCGTACACAAATCTCGAGACCGAAAGCGTGCTCATTCCGATGCCGCGATCGACGGGTACCACAACCACACTGTGTGTTTCAAGTCAAGTTGGCTGCGCGATGGGATGTCGCTTCTGCGAAACCGCGCAAATGGGCCTCATTCGCAACTTGCGCGCCGATCAGATTGTTCATCAGTGGTGGTCCGGTACGCATCGCGTGCAACGCAACGCCGAACGCCCGATCAAGAACATCGTGTTCATGGGGATGGGCGAACCCACAGACAACATCGATGAAGTCATCGCGGCAATTCGCGTGCTCGTCGATCACGACGGCGCGAAGGTCCCCGCTTCGAACATCTCGATTTCCACCGTTGGGAATCCTGAAGGCATCGAGAAAATCGGCGCACTTGTCCGCGAAAC
>JBEIJG010000245.1:0-5201 GCA_040380385.1 Phycisphaeraceae bacterium
CCCCGGTTTGTGCAATCTCAGGGATGGGTGCTGCGCGAAAAAGACCGCGGGCGACGGTGGTGGCCGTCGCCCGAGGGTCGCGTTGTGAAATGGAGGAATGCTCGCGCTTGGTGCGAGCGAGGGTTCACTCGGCTGCCGGTGGGCGGTTCGCGCGGCCGCCACGACCACGTGGTCGCTCGCCCGCGGCACCGCCCTCGGCAGCAGCACCACCAGCAGTGCCACCTGCGGGAGTTGCCGCTTCGCCGCCCTCATCCTTTTGGAAGAGCTTGTGACCCGACTCCTCCGACTCGTGGAGTTTCTCAAGCGCAGCCTTCGCTGCAGCAGTGTTGCCCGAGAGGAGCGCGTTCTCGATTTCAAATGCGGTCATGATCGAAGTGATCATCGCCTTGCGGAACTCGCGCTCATAGGCAGCCTTGTCTTCGCCGAACTTCGCCTTCGCTGCGTCTGACATCGGAACTGCCGAGGCAGCGCCCTTCGACGCAACGAGGCCCATTTGAAGGCGTTGCACTGCTTCGAGGTCGGCCTTCTGTGTCGACGCGTCAAGCGCCGATGCGCGCAGCGCACGGAAAGCGCCGTTCGCTTGCTTCATCGAAGCTTCCATGTTGGGGGCACCGCCAGCGGCGCCGCCGCGACCTTGGCCACCCTGACCACCTTGACCACCTTGACCACCCATGCCGCGGAGTGCTCCGCCTTCCTTCGCGATGACTTCGAGCTCAGTGCGCTCGACAAAGCCGTCCTTGTTGGTGTCGGCGCGTTCGAAAATCCGCTCGACGAGCATCGGAGGCATCTCATCGCGCGAGAGCTTGCCGTCGCCGTTCTGATCCATATTCATGAGGCGCTCGACCATTTGCGCTGGGTCGACTTGGCCGCCGCGCATGCCCGGACGCTGACCATCTTGGCCTGGTTGGCCCGGTGCACCGCTCGGTGCACCGCTCGGCGCACCCTGATTCCTGCCACCCTGATTGCCTCCAGGCGGAAACGTGCCGTCCTGCTGGGCGAGTGCGAGCGATGAGAGCGAGAGTGCGAGAAGTCCAGTGAGGATGCGAGTGTGTTGCATGGTGCGCGGCTGTTGGCCGACTCCGTGAATGAGCCGCGAGCGCGGCTGAGGGGGATTGAGCCGCGAGCGCGGCTGAGGGGGATTGAGCCGCGAGCGCGGCGAAGAGGAAGGCCCAAACCGACGTGTGTCGTGTGACACGTCCAACCGTCCGGATTGGGTATTCGCCGCGTTCAGGCGATCCTGAAGGAGCGCGGCAGAATTGAACGCGTCGCATCGGCAGTTGATTGCGCGTTCGTGTCAAAAAACCGCCCACCTCGGAAGGGTGGGCGGCGGAGCACACGAAAGTGGTGCAAACTCAGGAGCGAAGCGAACTCAAGTTACGGGCACGCGCCCCACGCTCCGAGAAGGATCGCGAGGTCAGCGGCGTCGGTCGTGCCGCTGCCGTCTATGTCGGTGACCCCCGCGGTGCCCCAACCCGAGAGAAGTGCGCCGAGATCGCCGCCGTTCACGAGACCATCCGGCGTCGCAGGCGAGATGTCGCCCACGCACGCGCCTGGAACGCTCGACGCATCGGCGGGATCGCTGCCCGCGTCGAGTTCATCGCGATCGAAGAATCCGTCGAGGTCGCGGTCGATACCGAGGCGCGTTTGCGAGCCTGGCGGCACGAGCGTGTAGGTGAGTTCGCTGCCCGCGGCGGCGAGCGCAAGCAACGCTGCCGGCGAAAGCGTCGGCGCATCCGCGCGGTCCGAGCGGAACGAACCAGCGACAAACATCCAACCACGTGCTTCGCCGTTGACGCGACCCTTCACGATGAGCCCGAGGCCGCCCGGCGCATTTGCGATCGTGACGAACTGATTGATACGCGCAGTGTCATTCGCAACGCCCGTGGCCGTCGTCTGCTGCCCGACACCTGCGTGCGTGCCTGAATTGAACGACATGCAGAATGCTTCCATATCGCGGCGCTGTTGTTGGCCAGTCGGAGTGTTCGCGAAGTTGAAGCCCGTCGTGATCGCGTCTTGGAAGGTGAACTTCTCACCGTTGTGTTCGAAGCCGAAGCCGCGCAACGCCGTCGTCGACGTGTTGCTCGCGCCGACTTTGCGCCAGAGCTCACGCAGGTGCGAGTTCTTGCGATTCTGGTTTTCGCCGCCAGGCGCCGGAATATCGACGCGGTTGTTCGAACCGATCGCACCCGCGTGACACGAGACGCACGTGAGGCCTGGCGCGCCCGGAGGCCCCGCGAAGAACTGGCCGGTGTTGAAGAGATTCTGCCCAGTCACGGCATTCCCTGTCACGTTGAAACCGGTCTGCGTGCCGCCGAAGATCGCGACCGAGGTGCGCAGCGTGTTGTCGATGTTGCGGTTTGGATTCGGTGGGAAGACGAGCGATGCGAGGTAGTTCTCGAGCGACGCCATTTCCGTCGGGGAAATCTCGCTACCGCGACCTTGCAGATGCGTGAACGCGACGTTGAACTCGCTCAAGTCATCCTTTTCGCCGCGCCAGTGGAATGGCTCGTTGCCGATGATGCCTTGCAACGTCTGCGTCGTCATCGGGCCCTTCATCGGATGCCACGAAATGCACGCGCCCGGCGCGGCGACTTGGCAAACTTCGTCGAATGCTTCGACGACACCTGTTGGGTCGCCAAGATCCCACGCAAGTCGATCGCTGCGACCATCGATGTGGCAAGTCGCACACGAAACGTGACCGAGGCCCGACGTGAGATTCGTATCGAAGAGGAACTTGCGTCCCGCGCGCACAGTGGCGGGGGTTGCATCGTGGAAGGTCGAGCGCGCAACTTCGCTTGCGCCCGCGGTCGAAACAGCGCTCACCGAGCCTTCGAAACGATTGAGCGTATAGACGAATTGGCCGTTTGGCGACATCACGATGCCGCTCGGACCTTCGCCGACGCCGATCTTTGCGAGTCGCGCGCCAGAGGGCGACATCGCGATGATGCAGTTGGTTCCAAGCGATGCGACGTACGCGGCGCTTGAGTCGGGCATCCACGCCACGCCGCGCGGATCACCGATCGATTGGAAGCGTTCGAGTTCGGGAATCGAACTCGTTGCGTAGGTGAGGTGCGGGTTGAGATCGCGCACAACGGGCGCGGTGCCACCGGGACCGGTGAACGCGCCGACCATCTTGGCGAAGACGCCGTCGAGTTTCGGCTCGAAGCGGATCTCGTTGCGCGCTTCGATGCCAACAGCAAGCACAGTGCCGTTCGGCGCAACGCCGATACCAGCAACGCAACTCATCAGGCTCGGCACGTAGCTCGTTGAAAGGCTCGCCGCGTCGATGACTGCGATGTCGTTGTCGACAACGTCCCAGGTCACGAGGCTCGACCAATTGCGGTTGTTGTCGTCGATCCATTGGCCGAGCGCGTTCTTTCGCACGATGTGCGCCACGCGCGGCGCGACGGGTTGACCTGGCGTGCGCGGCGGATCGAACGTGTTGCCAGAGTTCGGCGGCGGATTGACGCCGTTGTAGGGGCTCGCGGTGCTGTTCACGAGGGTGCGCGGCACGACCGTCGAGCGATTCCCCGACTCGAAGATCGCGAGATAGACCGTGCGGCCGTCGGGGCTCGTTGCGAGTGCGCGCGGTGAGGCGCCGGCGATCGTGGTGGTCGTCAGCGTCGGAGCGGTGGCGGCGGGATCAAACGAGACGACGCGCGAAGACATCGCAAGCGACACGAAGGCGCGCGCGGGCTTCGATGTGAAGACGATGTCCGCGGGTTCGTCGCCGACGAGGATCGTGCGGGTGACGCGCATCGTCGCGAGGTCGACGACGCTGACTGAGTCAGAGATTTGATTGACGACCCATGCTTCGCCGTTCGAGCGTGCGCGCACCGAGACGGGATCGACGCCAACCGCGACCGAGCCGCGGCGTACGGGGAGGCCGCCGACCAAGTCGAAGACTTCAAGTTGACCGTCCGCGGTGTTGACCGCGAGGAGCGCGGAGCCGTCGGGCGTCACCTCGATCGGGTGCGTCTGCGGCGACTCGAAGTTCGTGAAGTTCCCCGTTTGCGCGAGGGCGACCGATGCGATGAGCAGGCTGAGAGCCAAGCCCGCAAGGGCGGATGACGGGGAAGCCAGACAGAGGGGGCGTGGGGCTCGAGGCATGGCCATCGTTGGAAGATGCCTCCCAAACGGGGACACGCAAAGTTCTCGATCTCGCGAAGTTTGAAACTCGGGATGCCGGCCTAGAACTTCGAACCTCGAACCTCGAACTTCGAGTCGAACTTCGAACTTAGAACTTCGAACCTCGAGCTTCGAACTTCGAGCTTTCGACAAACCAACTTCAACTGCCCGACTGGGCCTGACGCGCCGCGTTCGCCAAGAGTTTGATCATCCTGAGTCCGATCATCCTGCCCACGACACCAAAAACACAGTGAGGTCGCTCGCATTGACGGCGCCGTCCGCATTGAGGTCGCCGAGGCCGGCGGTTGGGCGCCCGACATTTCCCCAGGCGTCGAGCAGAAGCGAGAGGTCGCTCGCGCCGACGATGCCGTCGCGATCAAGATCCGCGGGAATGGCCGTGCAGGCGTCGAGCACGCCATTTCCGTCGAGGTCGAGGTCGGGATCGGCCGCGATCTCGAGTGGATCGGGAGCGTTGTCGGCGTCGCAATCGACGAGCGATGTCCACTCGATCACCGCACCACGCGAGCGTGTCCCAAGATCGGAACTTTGGAGCGCGTCGAGCCAGGTGCCATCTGCGATGCCCGTGCCCGTGGCGTCTTCTGCGCCCCCGAGCACAAGCGCCGCCGCTGCCCGTGCCGTTTGTGCGGGTCGACCGGGGGCCCAGGCAAATCCATCGAACGACGCGCCGCTCGTCCAAGTCCAAGCGCCGTTTGTCGATCGACTGCCACCGATCCACGGTCCGTCACACTCAAATGCGCCTTCGAGGTTCGCGAGCGCTCCGACGAAACTCAGGAGCGCAGTCGAGTCGATGCTTGCAAGTCGTCCGCCGAGTGCCTGTGCGAGCGCCTCGGCCTCAGCGTACGCCCACGGTCGATCGACGACGACGACGGCGCGCACCAAGCCATCACCTCCCTTATGACCTCTTTCGAAACGCGCGGCGGCAAAGCGCTCGATGCGCGGAGGTTCGTCCTGAGCGAAGAGGGGCGTCGCGGTGCAAAGCAGCGCCGCGACGAACATCGTGCGAGTGGAATCGCAGGCGCTCTGATCCGTTCGTTGCGTACGTGGCATCGGCG
>JBEIJG010000246.1:0-5188 GCA_040380385.1 Phycisphaeraceae bacterium
ACGACGATCTTCATGACACTTCTCGAGTGAGTCTCCGACGATTGCTGAGAAAGCAGCCTGCTTCGACGAAACGATTCCTCGCGCTCAGCGGCGCGGAGAGAGCATTACTTCTTCTCTTCCTTCTTCTCGCCAGCAGCAGCAGCCGGAGCAGCAGCAGCAGCGCCCGGAGTTGCGGCTTCACCAGCGGCTTCTTCCTTGACGGTCTGCACGCGCACGATGACCGCATGTGGGTCGGTCGCGAGTTCGGTGCCCGCCGCGAACTTGAGGTCGCCAGCGGTGAAGGTCTCGCCCGTCATCGTCGTCATATCGACGCGGACGTGCTCAGGAATGTCGCGCACCTTGCAACGGACTTGGATATCCGCGAGTTCGTGGACGACGACGGTGCCGGACTTCTTCGCGGCTTCTGGAGCGCCGAAGAACTCGAGGCTGACGGTGACCGTCACGACTTCGTCGAGGTTGACGCGCGCAAGGTCCATGTGGATGACGTCGTCACCGAGGTAACCGAACTGCAGGTCCTTGACGAGGCAGGTTTCGGTCGTGCCGCCGATGGTGAGGTTCATCACGTGCAGGCCGCGCTTCAGGGCGCCGACTGCGATCTTCTCATCGACGTGCACCGAAAGCGGCTCCGAGCCGTGACCGTAAATGACCGCTGGGAGGCGGCCCGCTGCGCGAAGACGCTTCGAGTAGCGGCTGCCGAGGCGATCGCGGTGCGTAGCCTCGATGGTGGGGACTTCCTTTGCCATATGTAACTCTCCGAAACTGAAAAGGGGTGAATAAAGCGAAAGTGGAATGCGCTACCGCTTGACGCCTGCGCCATGGCGGAAGAGCGCGGAAATAGATTGATCGTGATGAATGCGGTGGATCGCTTCGCCGAGAAGCTTCGCCACACTGAGGACTTCGAGTTTCGACTCAAGCGCCTTCGTGCGTGCGCCGCAAGGAATCGTGTCGGCGACGACGACTTTCGAGATCGGGCTCTCGAGCAGCCGTTGCATCGCGAGGCCAACAAGCACGGGGTGCGTGCACGCCGCGATCACGTCCTTCGCGCCGCGCTCGACGACAAGTTTCGCCGCTTCGCAGACGGTGCCTGCGGTCGAAATCATGTCATCGAACATCAGCACCGTGCGACCTTCGACGTCGCCGATCAAGTTCTTGACGACGACCTTCGAACCCGATTGACGACGCTTGTCGATGATCGCGAGATCGCACTGCAAGATGTTGGCGAACATATTCGCGACCTTCACGTTGCCGACGTCGGGCGAGACAACAACGACATCGCCGAGCGTCTCGCGAATCGAAAGGAAGTGGTCGGCGAGTACGGGCGCGGCGCTCACGTGATCGACGGGAATGTCGAAGAATCCTTGGATTTGCGCCGCGTGGAGATCCATGCAGAGGACGCGATCCACGCCTGCAGCCACGATGAGATTCGCCACGAGCTTCGCGGTGATCGGCACGCGACCTTCGTCTTTGCGGTCTTGGCGCGCGTAGCCGAAGTAGGGGATCACGGCGGTGATGCGCTTCGCGCTCGCGCGACGGAGGCAATCGATAAAGACAAGGAGCTCCATCAAGTTGTCGTTGACGGGCTCACATGTCGAGAGCACAACATAGACGTCGCGGCCGCGCACGTCTTCGTCCACCTTCACCATCGTTTCGCCGTCGGGAAATCGCGTCACCGTGCCGAGACCAACTGGAAGTTCGAGATGCGCGCACACACCCGCGGTGAGTTCGCGCGTACTTGATCCGCCGAAGACCTTGAGATGGTTGCGATCCGCGGAACTCACCGAGCACCTCCGCCAGCATGCGCGTGGCGCTTGCGAAGAATCGCGTCGACTTCCGCAAGTTGAACGGGGTCGTTCACCGAGAGCACGTCTTCCGGCGGAACCGCATCGACTGCGGCGACGGTGCGGCCGTCCTTTCGCAAGATCTCGAAGACGTCGGTGATGTAGTACTCGCCGCTGGCGTTCTTGTTGCCGACGCGCGCAAGTGCGCCGAGGAGTTCGTCGGTGCGGAAGCAGTAGTAACTCGGGTTGATTTCGCAAATCGCGCGCTCGGCGTCGCTCGCGTCCTTCTGCTCAACGATCTTCGCGAGCTTGCCCGCGGCGTCGCGCACGATGCGGCCGTAACCCTTTGGTTCGGCGATGACGCTTGTCGCGAGTGTGGCCGCAGCGTGTTCGCGGCGATGCAAATCGAGCAGCGTCGCGAGGGTGTCGGGCCGAATCAGCGGGCCGTCGCCGCAGAGGACGAATGCGTCGGTCGACGCGGCGTCCTTCTCGATGTTCACCTTCGCCATCATCACGGCGTGCCCAGTGCCAAGTTGCTCCGTTTGCAGCGCGAATTCGACATCCTTCACCCCAGCGAAGGACTCACGCACGAGTTCGGCACCGTGCCCGATCACGAGCACGATCTTGGTCGCACCCGCAGCGCGCGCGGCGTCGACCACCCAGTGCACCATCGGGCGACCAACCGCTGGGTGCATGACCTTCGGCAAATCCGACTGCATGCGGGTGCCCTTGCCAGCCGCGAGAATGACGGCGACAAGACCACGGCCAGAATGAAGGCCACCACCAGTATTCGCGTGGGCAGCAGAAGCGTTCGAATTGTGGGTGTTGGTCATCTCGGGACTCATCATCAGGATGAGTTCGGACGAGTGGGGAAGTGAACCCGCTTGCGTGCGCGATCAGAAGGGTGACGGCGTCGGAACTGGCCCGCTTGGATTCGAACCAAGACAAAGTGGACCAAAACCACTTGTGCTACCGTTACACCACGGGCCATTCGGCGGCATTGCCGCAATTTCTGACGTTCTCAGCGCTTCCGCGATGAGAGGAGTCGACGCCCGTCACCCAATCTCGAAACCGCCTTTCGGAAGGACTCGCGAGAAGGGATTCTTCTGAGCGATTTCTTCCGAGAATTTTTCGGCTGCTTCGAATGTTTCTGAACGCGCTGTTCGCGGACACTTCCTTTCGTTCGAACTTCGTTGATCCACCGCGAAGGCGGGGGATCGGTGACACTCGACGCCGCGACCGCCAACATGGCGAGCGCGTCCGCGGCGAGGTCAAGGTTCGAACGAATTGGTCGTCGACCGAGATTCTTGCGCGCGGCCTTTCCTCCAAGGCTGGGGCACCGGCGAGGCCGCTTTGGTGCTCCATGCGAGGCCAGCGCGTGTGCGCAGTCCTCGACGGCCCATCTCGGGAGGGTCGCGAAGAGTAACCGAAGAGGGCGAAGCGTTCAACGCCGAGGTCGAATGAGAGCGAAGATTGGTGTCCGAGAATTCTCTGCGGGCGCACACGATGCGCAAGCGCCCGCAAGACCTCGCGCCCGCTCCGATACGCTCCGCCCATGCTGCCGTCATCCGCCTCCAACGTGCCTCCCGGGAACCCACTGCAACTCACTTCATTCGATCCCGCGACCGGCGAGGCCGTGGGAAGCGTGCCGGTCACGCCGGTCGACGCGATCCCAAGGCTCGTGCACCAATCACGCGAGGCGCAACGTGGTTGGGGCGCGCTGACACACGCCGAGCGCGCGGAAGTACTGCGGCCGGCCGCGGCGCGTTTGAAAGGAGAAGCGCGGCGACTCGGCGAACTTGCTTCGCGCGAGATGGGGAAGCCGCTTCCTGAAGCGATCGGCGAGGCCAACTATTGCGCCGACGGTTTTTCAGGCGAACTCGACGAAATCGTGGCGGCGCTTGCCGACACCGTGCGCGAAGACGCGCGCGTTCGCAGCATTTTGCGCTACGCGCCGCTTGGCGTTTGCGCCGCGATCGCGCCGTGGAACTTCCCGATTTTGATGCCGCATCAGTCGGTGTTGCCCGCGCTTGTTGCGGGGAACGCGGTGCTCCTCAAGCCGAGCGAAGAGACCACGCTCGTCGCCTGTGAGTACGCGAAGATTCTCAACGAATTCCTTCCAACGGGCGTGCTCACGCCGGTCTTCGGCGACGGCACGCAAGGGCGCGCGCTCGTGCTCGCGGACGTCGATCTCATCGTCTTCACCGGTTCGCGCGAAACTGGGAAGCGCATTTTGGCCGACGCGGGGCCTGGCCTGAAGCGCGTGATCCTCGAACTCGGCGGCAAAGATCCGTTGGTCGTGCTCGACGACGCCGATCTCGACGCCGCCGCTGCATTCGCCGTTCGGAACAGTTTCCGCAATGCAGGACAGGTGTGCGTGAGCACCGAGCGCATCTACGTCGATGCGGCAATTCGCGAGGAATTCCTGCGCAAAATGGCCGAGCGAACGCGCGCGTTGAAGCAGGGAAATCCGCGTGACGAGGGCGTCAATGTCGGCCCGATGGTGTCGGCGCGGCAGAAGGCGAAAGTCGTGGCGCAGATCGATGCCGCGGTGGCCGCGGGCGCGACGCTGATCGCAGGCGGCGAGCCACGCGAGGGCAATTTCGTGGCCCCGACGATCCTTGCCGACGTCACGCACGCGATGGACGTGATGCGCGAGGAGACGTTCGGGCCGGTCGCATGCGTCCAGGCGTTCCGCACGGTCGACGAAGCGTTGCGACTCGCGAACGACACGCCCTTCGGGCTCGGCGCGGCGGTCTTCGGCCGCGATCTTGCGCGGGCGGAGGACGTCGCGGCGCGCATCCATGCTGGCATGGTCGGCATCAACCAAGGATGCGGCGGCGCGGATGGCTGCCCGTGGGTCGGCGCAAAGGAGTCGGGCTACGGCTTCCACTCGGGCCCGGAAGGGCATCGACAGTTCGCGCAAGTGCGCGTGTTGTCTCGGGCGAAGTGAGCAGAGAGTTGTACTACCACCTTGGCCCAGCTCGTCGATTCGACAGCGCAACGCTTCTTGAGGCGTATGCGAGTGGCTATTTCCCGATGGGCGACGAGGATGGCGCGATCCAGTGGATCACGAGTGATCCGCGATTCGTGCTGCCGATTGGGAACTTGCACGTGCCCCGATCGCTCGCGCGGTTGGCGCGGAAGTGCCCGTTTGAGCTGCGCGTCGACACGGCGTTTCGGCGGGTGATGGAGTTCTGCGCCCAAGACCGCGGCGACGAGAACCTCTGCTGGATTACGCCGCGCATGATGGACGTCTACACCGAGCTTCACCGCGCGGGCTACGCGCATTCGGTCGAAGCGTGGCTCGGCGGAGTTTTGGTCGGTGGGCTCTACGGCGTGTCGATTGGCGGAGCGTTCTTTGGCGAGAGCATGTTCACCCGCGTCGAGGTCGGCGGCGCGAATGCCTC
>JBEIJG010000247.1:0-5181 GCA_040380385.1 Phycisphaeraceae bacterium
CTGGCCGCTCTTCTCTGGAACAACGCCGCGCTTGCGAGCGCAGCGCGCGCCGCGGTCGAGGCGCTGCTCACAACCCTCGGCGATGCGGTGACGCGTCCCGAACTCCGCTCGGGCGCTGAAGATTACGTCGTGTTCACCATTGAACCCGCGTCGTGTGATGTGGAGCATTCGATCGACGCACTCGGTCGCGAGACAGTCGCAGCACTCGTCCGGCTTGAAGATGCTCTACTCGCCGCCGACAGTGTTGCAGATGCCGTTGCGTCGCCCATTGCATACGGGCCGCATGATCTCGCTGTTGTCGATTGGGCGGCTGCCATCGTCATTGACGCTGAGCCCGCCGCAACACTCGCCGTCCTCGAACTTGCGAATGTGCAAGTTGTAGAACTGAAGCACCTTGATGCAGAACTTGATCGTGGCCTTGATCAGGTATGGCACATGGCAAATGATCGCGCGTTGTTCTCGCGATTTCGACTGCGCGCAAATTTGCGTCGACTTGCTGAGTTGGAACTCGAAGGAGCCGCGCTCTTCGACGGCGTGACCAACGCGCTCAAGTTGTACGGCGATCAGCACCTCGCACGCGTGCAGCGCGCAGCGGCGCGGCGATTTCGTATCGAAGACTGGGAGAAATCGATCGCCCGAAAGCTTGAAACGCTCGGTGCGATCAGCGAGCGCCTCGAGGCGCGACAAGCGCAATATCGAAGCGAACTGCTCGAGTGGATCATCATCGCGCTGATCGCGTTTGAGATCGTGCGGACGTTTGCGTAACCGCAACCTATCAAACCCTGCTTTGCGTTACCGCCTGTGCCTTGCGCATGATGTGCGCTATGAAGCGCTTCCACGTGAATGCGACGAACGCCGCAGCGAAAGGTCCCGCGCACATCACCGCGATGATGGCCCACAGCGATGGGTAGCGGAGGTCAATCGTTGTCCGAACATCCGCGATGTCGCTCGCGAAGTTCGCGCTCTTTCCATCGAGGCGTGCGGTGATGGTCCTCATCCAGTTCGCTGAAGCCTCTGCCGAAGACGGCGGAAACGATGCAAGCTGCATAGGAAGCGCATCAAGCCATATTTCATCGACCGCACTTCCATCGCGTGGTTCGAGCGGTACGAACAGGACCCGCTGACCATCGATACTCGGTGGCACGGCGAATGCGCCCGAGACTTCGCGAATCCAACCTTGCGCGCCATAGTTCGCATCAATATCCACAGCGATCTCCGCAACGGCGGCGCGTTCAACAACTGTTGCGTCGGCGAGAATCGTCGCGAGTTCGGCCTCATGCTCGTCGAAGAGTTCAACGAAGAGCTGTGCGTGCCATGCGAGTTTCACCACGCCGAGTGCGCCAACCGCGTAGAGCGAGACCATGACGCACAGGACCGCAAGTCCCGTGCGCGCCGCCACGCGCGATTGTTCGGCTCCCCAACCCCACACAAGCGATACTCGCCTCGCGGCACCGCACTCCGGACAGTCGACCTGCTCGCGCAGGAGTTGGTGATTGCAAGCACCGCAGCGCGTTGGATCGAAGACGCGCCAATGGCACGCAATCCACACGATTCCACGCAGAACGAACGCGAATGCAATGAGCGGAACGATCGCCAGCACCACGCGAAGCGCAATCGGCATCTTCGAGAGCACCATCAACGCCATCGTGCTCGGCATCAACAAGTTGAAACCTGTCGCCGCGATGAATCCAAAGACAACGCGTGCCCTTGAAGGTGGACGAAAGAGGAGCAGAAGATACGCAGCGAGCGAAACCGCCGCGAGGGTCACAAGCGCGATGAGGTTGTTGATTGGAAATGCAGTCCAAAACGCGCTCGTCGGTTTTGCGACGATGAAGTTCTCGAGAGTGTCTGCCGCAAGCATGTTCGCGACGAGTATCGCATGCATCACGACAGCGTACCGCCGAACAACGCGCATGAAGAACGCGCACGAAGCACTCGACCGCTGCGCACGCGCTTCAACGCATCAACCTGTCCACGCGTTGAGTAACGCCGACATATCCGCTGCATTCGTCGTGCCGTCTCCGTTCACATCGCCCGCCGGCGTACCCCACGAACCAAGCAACTGCGCCAGATCGCTTGCGTTCACGGCACCATCGCCGTTGAGATCACCAGGAATGGCGCAGGTGTCGTTTGCCCGATTCACGCACAGTTCGTCCCACTCAATCTCGCAGCAATACGAGTCCGCCGTGCAAACGGCCACACAACATTCCTCGATGGCGCAGCCGGGTGTCGCATGCACGGCGCGGCAATCGCCCGCTGTTGGCGAACCACAACCAGCACACAGTGTCATTGCAAGCTCTGCGCACGCGGCGTCCCATTCAAAGTGACCGCAGGTGCTGTCGACGGCCGTGACGAGCGCACAGCAATCGGTATCCGCACATCCATGTCCAGCATGCGGTGCGAAGCACGTCGCATCGGTATCGCCACATTGCGCGCAGAAATCGTTCGCCTCATTGACGCACGTTTGGTCCCACGTTGTCTCGCAGCAGAATGGATCGATGCCACACACGGTTCCGCAGCAATCGAAGTTGTTGCATCCACGCACGGCGTGTACTTCGTAACACGAGCCGGTGCCAATGCCGCAGAGACCGTTCGAGGTGAAGTCGTAGCGCAGCGTGCCCGTGAAGACCGCGTTGCCCGCGCACGAGCAACGGATGTAGTACGTTTCACCGGAATACACCGAGAATTGCACCGCCGACGCAAACTCCGACGCACAGAACTCAAAGCCGTAGGTTCCTGCGTCGGATGCGATGCGTGTTCCAGCGCACGAATCTTCGTACACCG
Source organism: Phycisphaeraceae bacterium (assembly GCA_040380385.1). Lineage (GTDB taxonomy): Bacteria > Planctomycetota > Phycisphaerae > Phycisphaerales > SM1A02 > QWPT01. Next base: position 2,785 of record JBEIJG010000247.1, read on the forward strand.
CGATCGTCGTTTCGGTTGTCGCGCTCGTTGGGCACAATCGCAAGAGCACGCGCCCGTTCGCTGGTGCCACGAACTTCGCCCACACATCGTTGTAGTCGCTGCCCGCGACGGCGTAGCCAGAAGTTCCGTAATTCGTCGCGTGATCGTTGGTCACCGTCAGGAAACCGCCGTCCGCGATCGTCGTTGCCGAGATGCACTCGTCGTTGTCGGGCACCGTGCTGCAGACGAAGTCGCAGAACGTGGTGCGCGTGTTGCGGATCGAGCGTGCGTTGTCGCGGTCGGCCGTGCCCGTGTCGACACCATCGAACTGGACGAGCGGCGAACTGAAGTACGGGATGCGCGTGCCCGGGTTGTAGGCCATCACGGTGCGGTAGTTGCTGCCGCTGTCACCCGTGAAGCGATGGCCGCGCGAGTAGGTGTAGTACGAATCCGACGTGCTGTTGCAGCCGCCGCCGTCGCCCGGCGCATGGCAGCAGCCCATGTTGTGGCCCATCTCGTGCGGAAACGTGAGGTTCGAAATGGAGTACTCCCACGAGTCGACGCTGAAACCCGCATTCGCAGGCGTCGTCACCGAACTCGTGAGTATGTACGCGAGTCCTACCACGCCGCCGGCGCCATCGACCGGATCGTCGATGCGCATCAGCTTGATGAGATCGGCGCCCCATTCGGCGCGACTGTCGGTGCCGATGTCGAAGGTTCCGTCGGTCGCGTTGCTGAGCCGCGCGAGATCGGTCCCGAAGTTGTCACCCTGGAAGAGCGCATCCGCGACGATGCGAATACCAACCGTGCGCGCGCGCAGCGTGATGCCCGAGTTGACGTACGCCTCGTTCGAGACCTCCATCGCGAGCAACACCTCGTCGAGCGCGGCCACGAGTCCGCCCATCTCAACGACCGCGTCGATGTGTACGAGCGTGAATACGTCGACGGTATTGCCGTCGTTGCAGGTTCCCGCGAGGCCGCCGTCGCCGCCCGCGCCCGAGTCCATTCCCTTCAGCGGACCTTCGCCGTTGGTCGGTGCGCAACCGCCGCATTCACCGCGATCGATGTCCGCGAGAAACTGCCGAATCATGCGTCCATCATCAAGCGTGCGCACGCTCTCTGCGTTGCCCTGACCATCGCGGACGACCGCGGTGACGCGCGTGCCATGCTCCGTGGTTCGCACGAGCACATCGCTCATCGCGCCCGGATTCTTCGGATGGCGGAAGTGGATGTACACGCCGCCATCGCCACCAGCGCGCGTGCGCCAAACACGTTGACCATCGCCGAGAAGCCCCGCAAGGTCCTCAGGCATCGGGTCGCCCTCGACGAGTGACTGCAAGGCTGCAGCATCGACCGCGGCATCGGTGAGGTCGTTCCGAACGCGCGCAAAATCCTCGATGCGCGCACGAATCGCCTGCTCGTCTTTCGCATCAAGATGCGGAAACGGCGGAAGCGTCTGTGCGAGCGCGGGCGCAGCCAGTACTGCCGCAGCAGCGAGCGACGAAAACGAAATGAACGACTTCAAACGCATGCGAATCGCCTTTCCATGCGCAAGAGATGCGCAGGGCGACCATACTTCCGCTTCGCGTGCGGGCAAACGCCGCGACAGGAGACGCGCACGCAACGAGACGTTCATTCGGGCGGGCGCGATAATGCGCGTCGGGCTACGCGCGACGATGCGCGCGAAAGGAGCATCACCATCAAACCGATCGCCATCGCCGCGATCAAACCCGTGAACGGGATCACGAGGCTCCACCACGCTGTGGGGCGTTGGAGCGAGAAGCCCGAAGAGACCTCCCCGATCGATGGATCGAAGTGCGCAACACGGTCGCCGAGTCGTGTCGACACCGTGCGCGCCCACGACATGCCGGCCCGCACGAACTCCGGCGGCTTCCCCAGTTCCTGAGCCGCGAGCGAACGCTCGACGCCCGCGAACCACGCGTCGTCGGTGGCGACACCCTCGGGCGGCAGCACCGGCACGCCGAATGGCGCGTCCGACTTCCATCCGCGGGCGACCTTCGCATCCTCGATCCGCGCGTCGAAGAGCGCCCGAATGCCGCCGCGCGGGCCGTACTCGGGCACTGCTTCCCGGAGCGCCGCACGCGCAAGGACGACGCCGTCGGCAAGCCCCACGACGATCACCTGGTCGCTCTCGTCGTAGAGGAAGAACACCACCTTCGCGCGCCACGGCAGCGTCGCGTTGCCAAGTCGACCGATTGTTCGGAATCCGATGATCGCAGCGAGAAATGCGAGCAGCGTGAACGCCAGCACGCGTCGCTGCCGACGCGTGCGCATCGAGCGCTTCGCCGCGGTGCACAAAGCTCCGCACTCCGGACACGTCGTTTGCTCGGGCAATAGCGCATGCCGGCACTCCACGCATGCATCCGCGGTGAACACGCGCCACCGCCGCGCGATCCA
>JBEIJG010000248.1:0-5169 GCA_040380385.1 Phycisphaeraceae bacterium
CAATCGAACCGCCGCTGAACTGCCGAACAAGAGCCTCTGCATCAGTCAGTTTCTCAGGCGTAAAGAGAAGCGTGACTGCTTCGTACCACTGCATCAACGACGTCGCGTCGCCAGCGTCGCACCGCTTGCGCGCGTCTTGGTAGGTTTCGCCGAGCGTCTTCAAGCCTTCGCCACGTTCGTTTCCGCCGATAAGGGCAACACCGACGTAGGTACGGGCGGTCGGACTCGAGCGATCGAGATCCGATCGACGTCGTGACGCATCGATCGCGCCGCGTAAGTCCTTCGCACGAATGCGCGCGTTGAGTTCACGGAAGAAGATCGAATCGATCGGCTGCAAGATGTCGGCGCGCTCGAAACTGTCGGCGGCCTCTGCGAAACGGCCTTGGCGAACGAGCAGGTCGCCGAGCGCCGCATTCCATGTCGGATCACCAGGCATCATGCTGATCGCAGTCCGAATCGAATCCTCCGCGCTATCAGCGCGTCCGCTTCGCTCGTGAATCTCCGTCAGTCGACGACGTGCGTCAATCGATGTTGGAGAGATGCGCAGGAACCGTTCGAGTTCGGCCGCTGCACCAGTGACATCACCAAGCGCAAGAAGCACTTCGCTGCGAATCGCCGACGCCGCGAGCAGTGCGCCGCCAAGAGCAATTGCGCGATCTGCAGCGGCGAGCGCTTCTGGCCCACGCGCACTCGCGCCGAGCTCAAACAACTTGCGCTTGGCCATCGCGTCTTGGATGAAAGGTTGCGGCGAGAATGGTGCCAACGCCTTCGCACGCGAGTATGGGGTAAGCGACAACTCATACGCGGCTTGCGCCTTTGCGGCATCACCGGTGGCGCGAAGTTCGTCGCCGAGTTGCATCGCAATCGCCCCGTCGAGCATTTCCATGCCGACATCGCGGGTGAGGCCCGCAACCGCGCTGTCAAACGTGGTACGCGCATCGTTGTTTCGTCCGGCGCGCAAGAGAATCTCGGCGAAACGCAGCTTGAGCTGCTTGTCGGTCGAGTCCTTGGCGATTGGCTCGAGATAGCGCAGTGCGAGGTCGTAGCGCTCGTTGTTGAACGCAAGGTCAACCACCGACTTCGTCGCATCACGTTCCGTCGGATTCTCGCGCTTGATTGCCTCGGCGAATGCTGCCTCTGCATCTGAAGTGCGATCGAGTTGCAGCAAAAGACCACCAAGCATGATGTACCCACGCCAACCTGCTTGTTCGCCTGCAGCGGCTGTCGCATCTGCGAGCACCTTCGCGGCATCATCACGTCGACCAAGAACGCGGAGCATCTGGCTAAACGAGCTCGCGACGTCGAGGTTGCCAGGCTCGCGCTTCAAAGTGCTGATGTAGATTTCTTCGGCACGCTTGCGCCAATCGCTGCGAGCACGTTCAAGTGCTGCGAGACGCACAGAATCTTCGAGTTGCTGCCATTGCTGCTCGTTGTACGCCTCCTGACCGCGTTCATTGAGCACGTCAGTGCGATCAGGGCTTGCTACTGCCAACATGCTCGCGAGCGCGAGCGCATTACGCGGATCTTGCGGCGCGATGCGATACTGATTCTCGCGGAGACGCATCGCGAGGCGACGATCACCGAGTTGTCCCTCGAGGCCAAGCCACACGTCCGCAATCTCTTCATCGAGACCCGCGAGTTGCCGAGCGTCGCGAAGCACTTCAAGTGCACGCTGCGCATTGCCGTTGCGCACAAGCGCTCCGACGAGCTGGCGCACTGTCTGCATGTCGCCTGGACGACGCTTGTATGCCTCTTCGTACTGACGCTGAGCGCCCTCGATGTTGCCTGCTTGCTCAAGCACCGAACCCAAGGCGCGATACACGACTGAGTTGTCGATGCCGGTTTGCAGAGCGTTCTCGAGGACAGCTGTTGCTTCGCGCATCTTGCCTTGGGCCGCCAACAACTGCGACTCCAACAACACCGACTGCGACGGATCACGCTTTGATTCCTTCGCGAGTTGCATGATGGCCGTCGCGGCGGAGTAATCCTTGCGCTCAATCGCGTCGCGGAAATCTGCCTCGACCAAGATTGGGTGCGCGCGATCTGCGGCTTCCGCCTTCGCGCGCCACTCCTTCACACCTTGCTCAAGTCGCTCCGCGGCCTTCGTGGTGTTCGCCGCATTCGCTTGACCAAGCCGCGTCTCGCGGGTCGCCGTTTCACGCACCGCGAGCGCAGACTGCAGCAAGCGGAGATACGTCACGATCGTACGGAGCGGCTGCTCTTCAACCGTGCTCTCGGTGAGGATCACAATGCGCTCAACCGGATCTTCAGAAGCGAACAACGCATTGAAGCGCTGCATCGCAGAATCGTTCGGGAACTTCTGGAGCGCGGCCTGAATCATCTGGCGCGCCTTATCGATCTGTCCCGCCTCTACTTCAATGGCGATCGCAAAGCGCTCAACCACAAGATTCGGCGCACCCGGATTGGTGGCTTCCGCAGCCTTCCGCATCTCTTCCACTGCGCGACGGGCACCGTCAAAGTCCTTCGCCTGCATGAGTGACTGCACACGAGCAAACGCGTCCACCGCTCCGGTGTCGTTGCTTGCGGTTTGGCTCACCGGATCTGCTTCGCGAATCGCGAGAACACGCTGCTCAAGCTCGGCGACTTGCGGATCATTCGGGACACGCTCTTTCAATGTAGCGATCGTTGTGAGAGCGTCGCGAACACGGCCCGTACGAACTTCAAGTGTCGCACGCATCTTCAGAAGCTGCGGATTTCCAGGCGAGAGATTGAGCCCGCCGTTAAGAAGATCCAACGCGCGACCCACTTCACCAAGTTCGAGATTGACAAACGCCGCCAAGATGTAGAGCTCGAGATCGACCTCGCTACCCTTCTTGAAGACCTCGTTGAATTTCACCGAGGCGTTCGCGTAATCGCGCTTCGCAGTCAAAATCTTGCCGTCGACACGAAGGAGTGGCGACTCGTCCGGAGCGCCAGCGAGTACCTTCGCAAGGTCCTCGCGCGCGGCGACGAGCTTGGCGATTCCTTCAGCTCGCTGGTCGGCTGCACTGTTCTCGACTTGGTCGTAGAGAATGTTGAATCGCACGATCGCTGCGTCGGCGCGGTTTCCCTCGAAACTCGCGGCCACGAGACCGACCGATGGCCGCTCTGCCTTCAGAATTGCGTCGATTTCAGCGAGCGCCTTTTCCGCCTCGCCAAAGCGCAGCATGGAGGCGAGCACGCGACGGTGCAGCAGCTGCTGCGGGTTCTTCTCGATGAACGCTGCGAGCAGCGCGCGTGATTCCAGAACGCCCGTTTCGCCCGCGCGCACAAGCACGTTGACGCTCGCGAGAATCGTCATGGGCTGACCAGATGTGAGCGCCTTCGCCGCGAGTGCTTTCGCTGCGGTAGCGACTTCTGGGGATGACAGACTGCCGTCTGCATCCACGATGGCACGATCGAGCACCGCTGTCGCCGTGACGACGCCCTCTGGGCACGCTGCGACGGCATCGGCGAGCGCTTTGTCCGCCGCGGACTTCGCACTGTCGAGCTGATCGGCACGGCCCGCGCCGCGAGCCCGCGCGTAGCCATCGACTGCAATCCGGGCGAGCGAACCGAGCACGCGATCGCGCTCGACCGGCGTCAAGTCCTTGCAGGCCGCCGCGAGAGTCAAGTCTTCAACAACCTTCACGCGCTGCGGATCATCGAGCGAGTCAAGTCGCTTCGCACCAGCGAAGCCGCGGAACGCCTTGATGACCACTTCCTCAGTCCCACCGGGGCGAACCGTGTTGAGCGACTCACTGCAACGATCGGCGAGGTTCTTCCATGCGCCTGTGCTTGACAAGCCGTCGCACTGTTCGGTGATCGCTTCGAAGTACTCTCGCCAACGCTCGACGTTGTCGCGATCTGCGCGCGCAAGCAGTTGAAGACTGGAAATATGCTGCTGATATCTCTCGTTCGCCTCGTTCTGCGTTTCGGGCACGATCTTCATGATCGCGCCATCGAACTTCTCGAGATAGCCGATGTTGTTCTGCTTCTTGTTGACCGCGCGACCGTAGGCGTCCGCTGCCTTGCGGTAGTCGCCCTCGGCCGAAAGCTTGTCACCGGTTCGGATGAACCGATCCGTGTCCATGCGCCACATGATGCCGAAGCCGAGCAGCGCTCCGAGCGAGATCGTTGCGGCGCCGACGACAAACACGAGCTTCTTGTTGAGCTTCTTGGCCATGATGATCCTCTGTCCTCGCCGGCGATGCGGCGTTCAGCTTCCTGTGGTGCCTGTACCTGATGCAGCCCTCGACTCTGCTGTGGACTGCGACGTCGCGTCGGACACGGAGTCCGACACGACTTGCGGCTGCGTCGTTTGTCCCGCACGACCCTTCGCTTCCCATTCGGGCCAATCAGGAAGACATCGCATCACTTCGGGCAAGAGCACCGAAAGGAGTTGCGTCGACTGTTCCTTGAATGGGCCGATGAGCGAGCCGTCGTCCTCTTCGACTTGACCCTTCTTCGTAATCTGCACTTTGCAGTAGTAGGCGTATCGATCGGTGAGATTGAACGCCGCCTGACGGACGCCGTAGCTCGTCGATTCGAGCTTGCCGTTCGCGATGAAGAAGTATCCGCCGACTTGGCGAATACGCGGCGACTTCGGATCTTGGAACTCGATCGTCGTGGCAACGACGTCGCCTCGCGGCATCGTGACGGCTTCAATGTCCGCGGTCACGGGGTCGATCACATTCGAGATGAAGTAGCCATCCGTTGGCGCCGGCGCCCACTTCGAGCGATCAATCTCGAGCGTCGTCGCGGTGGAATTCTGCGTGAGCTCAAGACCGCCGACGGCCCAGCAGCGCTCTGGAATGTGCGGCACTGCGTCGATGGTGCCTGTGTAGTAGGCAACGTGCACGTGCAACGCGGTCTTCGGATCACCGTCGATGGCGTAAACGCGATCGAGGTAACTGCGCGTGCCGAGTTCTTCAAGCAGAATGTCGGAGTACGTGTTGTCAGTTCCAACGCGTTGCCAGCGGCCAATCTGCGTGGGAACCGCATCGAGCGGACGTCGGAGTTCGACGCGCTCTTTGCTGAGATACACGTTGAACTGACGGATCAAACCGTAAAAGCCAAGGCCAGCCACTGCAAGCGTGACGACCGCAACCAAATACGCGCGTAGGACGCTCGCCTCAACGCGCATCGTGGCCTCCTGCACGACCAGGTCCGGCATTTTCAGATGAGGCG
>JBEIJG010000249.1:0-5134 GCA_040380385.1 Phycisphaeraceae bacterium
CTGAACATCCACCGCGTGCGCATCCATCTCCTCGATGCGGACGCGCGGATCAAAGCAGTTCGCCTCGATATCTCGAAAGTGCCGCCCGTCGATCGTGAGCCGTGCGCACATGCACCCTGAGCGCGCTTCGCCGAAATGCTCGATCGCAAGCCAGCCGCGAGTTTCAGCCTTTCGCGCAAGATCGGGCCACGATCGCGGCAAGATGTGCGTGTGAAGGTCGACAGTGCGCATTCAGGCAGGGTAACTCTTCTCGAATGACGTCGTGTGCATGGATGGCCGAGGTGAGGCAAACCTGCGGGCTCGGGGAGCCATGCCCGCGCACAGCGCATTGGGTCGCACGTCGATTCGCTCCAGAGATACACTGACCGCTTCAGTCGTGTCGCACTCGCGCGGACAGCATCTCTCCCAAAAGGCCTATGCGGCCCTCGCTATCGGCGCGATTGGTGTTGTCTTCGGCGATATCGGTACGAGTCCGCTGTATGCGCTGAAAGAGAGTTTCGCACACCTCAAGGCGCAGGGGCAGATCGTCGACGAACTCTACGTTCGCGGCATCCTCTCGATCGTCTTCTGGCTGCTCATCTTCGTTGTGAACGTGAAGTACATCTTCATGATCACGCGAGCGGCGAACCGGGGTGAGGGCGGCATTTTCGCGCTGCTTTCGCTCATCCCGCGGGGACTCTCCGCAAGGGCCGTGCGCGGACGATTCATCATGACGATGCTCGCAATCGCGGGCGCGGGGCTGCTTTTCGGTGACGGCATCATTACGCCGTCTATTTCCGTGCTTTCAGCGATGGAAGGTCTGGAGGTCGCGAATCCGGTCCTCAAGCCGTTCATCATTCCAACGACGCTCTGCATTCTCGTGGGGCTGTTCTACTTTCAACAGTTCGGTACCGCGAAGATCGGCGTCGTTTTCGGCCCGGTGATGGTGGTCTGGTTTAGCGTGCTCGGCATCCTTGGTCTCTTGGGAACGCTCCAGCGTCCGGAGGTCATTTGGTCGGTCAATCCGATGTACGCGTGGGCGCTCATCACTGCGCATCCGGTCGAGACGTTTCTCCTGCTCGGCTCGATTGTCTTGTGCGTGACGGGCGCGGAGGCGCTCTACGCCGATATGGGGCACTTCGGCATCCGTCCGATTCGGATTGGCTGGTATCTCTTGGTTGGTCCCGCGCTCACGCTCCAGTACTTCGGACAGGGCGCGGTGCTCCTCCAGCACCTCGAGTCGAACCAAGGGGCGATGGCCGCCGACTTTTATCCGTTTTACGCACTGGTGCCGCAGCCACTGATTATCCCGATGGTTGTCTTGGCAGCGATGGCGACGGTGATCGCAAGCCAAGCGATGATCTCTGGCGTCTTCTCGATCGCGCGGCAGGCGATTCGTCTCAACATGCTGCCACGGCTTGAGATCGTGCATACGTCAGGCGAGCAAGAGGGGCAGATTTACATTCCATCGCTGAACGGCTTGATGCTCGTCGGCTGCCTCTTCACAGTACTTCTCTTCCCCAGTTCGACGAAGCTCGCGAGCGCGTACGGCATTGCTGTCACGCTTGACATGCTCATCACCACGATCCTCTTCGCGGTCGTTGCGCGGCGGTTCTGGCGTTGGAAGCGACGATGGCTCGGGCCGGTGATCTTCATCTTCCTTGTGGTCGACGTACTTCTGGTTGGTGCGAACATCATCAAGTTCCCGACGGGCGGATGGTTCGCGATCGCGATCGCACTGCTTGCGTTCTTGGTGATGTCGACCTGGGTGCAGGGCAGTTACATCATCGGCCGCAAGCTCGCGGAAGGAACGCAGTCGATTCACGACTTCCTCGGCGCACTCTGGACGGACGCGATCCCGCGTGTGCCTGGCACCGCGGTCTACCTCACGACGAACTACAACACGCCGCTCGCGCTCAAGCATTTCGTCGAGCACGCGCATGTCTTGCATGAGCAAGTTGTGCTGATGACGATCGTGTCATCGAACCTTCCCGTCGTCCCCGCCGCGCGACAGATTCGCGTGGAATGGTTGCCGGATGGCGTGTGGAAGATCACGGCGCTCTGCGGCTTCATGGAAAGTCCGAATATCCCGCGGTTCTTGGAGCGCGCGAAGGCGCACGGCTTCAACTTCGATCCGAATCAGACGACGTATTTCGCGCGCCGCACATCGGTGGTGCCGACAGGTACCGCGAAGATGGCGGGCTGGCGTAAGCGGCTTTTCTCGGCGCTTTCGCGGAATTCAGTCGACGCGACGCGCTCGTTCAATCTGCCGCCCGATCGCGTGGTCGACTTCGGTGCGCAAGTCGAACTCTGATCGGCCAGCGCCGCCCAACCATACGGTGCCGTCCAGCGACCCGCTCGCACCCGCTCGTTGCCGGCACGTACCCGGCACCGCGCGTGCGGCGTGGAAGGCTGCGCGGCGTCTGATGTTGTGGGCGTCGGCGTCGGTGCCGGGCAGCGACCCGCTCGTACCCGCTCGTACCCGCGAGCTGGTCGGCACCGTTTCTAAGCTGGTCGGCACCGTTTCTCACCGTTTCTGTCACGCGCGGTCGCCACGCGACATCCGATCCAGCGCGATCGCTGCGCTGACCGCGACATTCAAACTGTCGACGCCCGCCGCCATCGGAATACGCACGATGTGATTCGCAAGCGCGCGGACCTCGGCGGACACGCCGTTCGCTTCATTTCCAACCACAATCGCAACACGCGCCGGCTCGCCGATCGAGGCAATCGGTACGCTTGATTGAATCGCGGTCGCGACGATCTCGAGCCCGAAGCGTTCACGCAGCATCGCGAGATCGTCTGGCCAGCGCGTCGCGCGAAGGGCTTGCACTTTCAGCGCGTTTCCCGTCGAAACACGTAAGCTTTTGCGATAGAGCGGATCATGACAAATCGGGCTCAAAAGGACAGCGTCGGCCGCGAAGGCCGCAGCGATCCGAAAGAGCTGCCCGATGTTGTCGATGTTTGTGATGTCCTCCGCGACAAGCACGGTGCGCGGCGGCGACGCGGGATTCCACAGCGCCGGATCGATCGCTTCGAACGGCGCACGACGCGCGGTCGCGAGCAGCCCGCGATGCAATTGAACGCCCGTGAGTTGCTCGAGTACCTCCTCGCTCGCCGTATACAGCGGCGCGCGACACTTCGCTTGGGCGAGCATTTCACTCGCGCGATCACGCATGCGGTGACTCGCGAGCACCGCGCACAATGTCTCAGGCTTCAAGAGCATCGCTTCGAGAACAACGAGCGTTTCGCCGACGAAAAGCCCTTCGCGCGACGTGAGTTCTTTCTCACGAATATCGGCAAACGCCGCGACGCGCGGGTCCGACGCATCGACGATTTCGATCGGCGAAGGCATGACGTCGTCGGTGGAAGTTTGTTCGGGCAGCGCGTCGGGCATCGCTCAATTCTCCGCGATTCGGCGGGGCCGTGCGCATGGGGTCGTCGGTACACTCGCGCGCATGCAGCCGGAAGGCGGACCATCTTCGAGCGAACCACGCGACGCGCGCGATGAGCGCGCGGAAGACGCGATTGCGCGCGAAAACCTCGCGGCAGCAGGTTCGCCGCTCGGTGAGATCCCCGAGAACGAAGCGGTCATCGAAGCGACCGAACCGACGCCTGAAGATGAGCGCGTTGAAGAGATTCTCGAGGAGGCGGCCGAAGCGGGCACGATCGACGTGCCAGAACTCGCCGACGCAGTTGAGCAGCAGGAAGCACCGGACGCCGCGGAAACGCTCGAGCAAATCGGCGAAGCGGCGGCGGTGGAAGTCATCGAAGAGATGGAGACCGAGAGCGCGGCCGACGCGCTCGCGCACATGCATCCGTCGCTGGCGGTGAGTGTGCTTGAAGATCTTGTCGAAGAAGATCCGTCGTACGCGGGCAAACTCATCGAAGAGATGGCGCCGGATGACGCGACAGATCTTCTGCAGAATCTGCCCGACGAATCGCGCGATCGCTTGCTCGGCACACTCGGCAAAGTCGAGGCGGTGAAGTTCCGTCGACTGCTTGAATACCCTGAGAAAAGCGCGGGCGGCATGATGACGACCGACTATCTCGCGGTGCGCGACACCATGACGGTGCGCGAAGCGACGGAAGCGATTCGGCGCGCCGAAAGCCTCGGCGAAGATTGGCTCTACGTCTTCGTCGTCGATTGGCGCGGACGTTTGCAAGGTCGCGCGACGATGCGTGCGCTGTTGCTCGCGGAACCATCGCAGAAAGTCACTGCGATTTGCGAGCGGCAAGTCGACGCTGTGAAGCCAAATATCGAGCGTGAAGAAGTCGCACGCGAGTTCGAAAAGTACGACTACCTCGTGCTGCCAGTCGTGGATGATGAAGATCGCATGCTCGGCGTGATCACCGTCGACGATGTCGTCGACGCCATTCGACAAGAGTCCACAGAAGACGCACAGGCGATGGTCGGTGCAGGCCGCGAGGAAGCAGTTTTCTCGAGCGTTGCCGACAAATTGCGCGGTCGATTGCCGTGGCTTTTCGTCAATCTCTTCACGAGTTCGATCGCCGCGGTTGTCGTGCTCCAGTTTGATGACCTTATCGGCTCGATTGCGATTCTCGCAGTCATCATGCCGGTGATCGCCAATCAGGCCGGAAATGCTGGGCAACAGTCACTCGCTGTCACCTTGCGCGGCATCGTGCTCGATGAAGTGCGCGAGGGTGCAGCACTCGGACTTGTGCGCCGCGAAGCACTCGTCGGACTTGTGAACGGCACGATTTGTGGCGTGCTTGTGGGTGCCGTGGTCGGCGGAATGCAATGGTGGGCGCATCCCGATGAAGGCCTGTGGAAACTCGGGCTTGTTGTTGGTGTAGCGATGACCGCAGCACTTGCAGTCGGCACGTTGGTTGGCTCGAGCCTTCCGCTTGTTGTGCGGCGATTCGGTGCTGATCCCGCGACGGCGTCCACCATCTTCCTCACGATGGTCACCGACTCGATGAGCTTCCTCGTCTTCCTTGGCCTTGCCTACCTTCTCTCAGGTTGGATCGGGATCACTGGCTGACGACGCTCGCGCGAAGCATCACGAGCCTGCGCGATATCGGTGTACTGCTGCGCCTGCGCGCGCATTTGTCGATCTTGGAGCGGCGCCAACAGAAAGAGCGCCACGATTGAACCGACGAAACAGAAGAGCATGTCCCACTGGGCGTCCCA